>CADCTM010000137.1:2154-4183 GCA_902805485.1 uncultured Coleofasciculus sp.
ATAATAACGCCTAAAGCGGTAGTTAGAAATAAGGCGGCAAACATTCGGGGAATTTGCAAGTTGTAGCTTGCCATCAAAATTTGGTACGCTAATCCTGATTGCGCCCCTCCTGTACCTGCGACAAACTCTGCTACCACTGCCCCTATCAACGCTAACCCTCCACTAATTCGCAACCCTCCTAAGAAGTAAGGCATCGCTGCCGGTAAGCGGAGATAAAGTAAGGTTTGCCAACGAGATGCCCGATAAAGTTGAAAGACATTACTTAAATTGTGGTCAATGCTATTCAGTCCGAGGGTTGTGTTGGAAACAATTGGAAAGAATGCCACAATCCAAGCACAGACGACTAAAGCGGCAAAGGTGCTATTTTTCAGCCAAATGATAATTAACGGTGCAATCGCGACAATTGGCGTGGTTTGTAAAATTACAGCATAGGGAAATAAACTTCGCTCAATCCATTTACTTTGAGTAAACAAAATTGCCACTAAAAGCCCGGAAATTACCGCTGCAATAAATGCGGCAATGGTAATTTGTAGCGTAATAATTAAGGACGGAAACAGCGTATTCCAGTCAGTAATTAGGGTTTGTAATACTAAAAAAGGGCCAGGTAGTAAGTAAGGCGGCATCTTCGTCACCCGCACAAAAATATCCCAGGCAAGGATAGCTAGAATACCAACAACTACTGGCGCAATAACATCAACTGAGGCTATTTTTTTCAACCAAACTGCCCAATTGGGCTGAGATAACTTAGCTACTGTCTGCTTTTTAGAAGGGGATGCGATCGCCTTTTTTTCCGGCTTGGATACCATATCTATTTAAAGTGCGGTATGATTTAAAGTGCAACTATTGCGATAATCAATCCTCAGCTTGACTTTTTTACGGCACCGTCACGGCTTCTGGAGCGATGCCTGTCACTGCTTGGGTTAGAAGCGCATAAACTTCTCGACAATAATCATTACACAGCCGAGAAGTGCGAAATTCTTCTGTGCGGGGATAGGGCGCTTCAATTGCCACATCTGCCACAACTCGCCCTGGACGCGGCGCCATTACAATTACACGCTTCGACAAATACACCGCTTCGTAGATATTGTGCGTGACAAATACCACTGTCCAACGCTTTTGTTGCCACAAATTCAGTAAATCACTGTTAAGCTTGCTGCGCGTCATCTCATCCAACGCACCAAATGGCTCATCCATCAACATAATACTAGGCTGAGTCACCAGTGCCCTGGCAATCGATACCCGCATCTTCATTCCCCCAGATAACTCACGCGGGTAGTTGCGCTCAAACCCTGCCAACCCCACCAAATTAAGTGCCTCTTGCACCGTTGCGCGAGACTTGTGCGGCGACACACCTGCCAATTTCAACGGCAGACGCACATTTTCCACCACATTTGCCCAAGGCATCAATGCTGCTTCCTGGAATACGAAAGCAAGTTCAGGCTGTTGATGACCACCCAGATTAATTGTGCCAGAATTCATCTTGCCTAACCCGGCAATCAGACGCAGTGCCGTACTTTTTCCGCATCCAGAGGGACCAACCAAACTGATAAATTCACCGTCACCAATAGTTAGGTTCATGTCTTGCAAAGCTACTGTGCCATTGGTGTAAACTTTGTTGACATTATTAATTGTAATTGCGGGGTGATAACTCATTTTGGAAAACACCTTGATTTGGCATCTTAGGTATAGGATATTTACGGAAATGAGATGGGGTGCAAAGGAGTGACTAACGCTAGCTGGAACTCTTACAAAACAGCTACTTTTTAGTTTTGTAAGTTTCTACACCCTTATTGACGAATTTTAAAGTAAACGCTTGCTTGTAATCCGTTTCCTTCTTAAACACTCCCTGTTGTGCCATCGTATCAAAAAACGTCTTCCAGCGCTCTTCTGTCATCGCACCAATTCCTTGTTTCTCCGCTTCCCCGGAAATGATAATGCCATACTCTTTGAGTTTTTGTAGCCCAAAAGCAAGTTGGTCATCTTTCATTTCGGGATTCTGTTGTTTAATTAACTGATTACCCGGTGCAGG
>CADCTM010000137.1:4193-4498 GCA_902805485.1 uncultured Coleofasciculus sp.
TAACTGTACCAACCTTTAATTGAATCATCAACAAACCGCTGAACTAAATTTGGGTTCTTTTCAACTAATTCCTTTTTCGTTTCTATGGTTGTCGAATATGGAGTATAGCCATTGTCAGCAAGGAGCATAACTACAGGCTCAAACCCGCCTTGCTTTTTAATTACCAATGGTTCGGAAGTAATATAACCCTGTTGAACGATATTTTTGTCAGCTAAAAACGCACTAGGATTAAAATTATAAGGACGCTTTTGTTCATCACTTAACTTGTATTTTGCCTTGAGGAATGGCCAAAAGGTAGTATTAGC
>CADCTM010000138.1 GCA_902805485.1 uncultured Coleofasciculus sp.
ATGAGATAGTGGAAATTATGAAGACTGGTGAGAGCATAGAGCATACACAGGGAAACGCCTATATTAGACATTTAAAGGTCATTTTCCTAGTTAAGCCTTAATAAAGTAATCTTCCCGTTTTAGACCCACCAAGAGTACGGGGTAGAACAGAGCCTTCTGTCGTAGTAGTGGCTTTTAACTGAGATGAAACAGGAGTTGTGTCACAAATTGCCGAGTTCGCTTCTACAATTCGGGGTAATGTGAGGCGGAAGGTTGAACCCTGACCTACCTTACTTTCAACGCTGATATTAGCCTTCATCAACTGCACTAATGAGTTAGTAATTGCCAACCCTAAACCGGTACCGGGATACTTTTTTGTGAGGCTTTGATCGACTTGCCTAAATTCTTCAAAAATATGATTTAAGTCCTTTGAAGCAATGCCAATTCCTGTATCTTTGACAGTACATACTAACTCCTCGGGCGAAACTTCCTTAAGTTCTACTTCTACGGTACCATGTTCGGTAAACTTAATGGCATTAGAGATAAGATTAACTAAGATTTGCCGCAAGCGGAAACTATCATTAATAACGTTGGGGTTTTGGATATCAGTATGAACCTGCAAGGTTAACTTTTTTTCCTCAGCTAGGCAACGAATTTCTTCAGTCGTTGCTTTGACCAATGTCACCAGGTCAAAAGTTTCTAACTTCAGGTCTAAACGACCTGCCTCAATTTTAGATAAATCAAGAATTTCATCAATTAATGTTAGCAGGTGTTTTCCATTATTAAGAATGCGTTCCATCATATCGACTTGCTTTAGTGTCAATGAACCTTGACGGCGCAACAACAGTTGAGAAAAGCCAATAATCGCATTCATGGGCGTCCGCAATTCATGGGACATGGTAGCGAGAAACTGAGATTTTAGCCGTGCCGCTTCCAAGAGTTGCAGGTTTTGTAACTGAAGCTGCTGGCGTTGGGTTTCCAATTCTTGATTCTGAGTTCCCAGTGTCTGATTTTGGTCTTCTAAACGCGCCTCTTGCTCTTCCAACGCTTTAATCATCCGCGCATTATCAATAGCAATTGCTGCCTGTTCACCCACCGCCACCAAGAGAGTTCGGTCATCCTCATTAAAGGCATTTTGATCGTCCCAATTGCCGATCGCCATTACTCCGAGTCGCCCCGCTTGCACCGACTCAATTGCCACTGCATAAATTGCTGCCGGGACTTCCTCTAACGCCGTCTCGATCTCGCTGCCGACAATTAACTGAGATTGACCAGTCAAAAAGATTTGAGAAAGCAACCCTTCTCCCGGAGAAAAGGCATTGTCCAATCGTAGCTTCTCAGTGCCTATCCCTGCCGTCACCGTCAAGACTAGCCCATTGCATTGAGGGTTATTGAGCATAATCAAGCAAAACTGAGCGCCCCCAATTGCTTGGGCGACAGCGCCTACCATCTCCCGCAACAAACCTGGTAAGTTCGTCAAACGTTGGTTAAGTAAGTTTGTGAGCTGCTGGAGTGTCCGCAGTTGCTGCTGTTGTTCCCCTAAAATTACAATCGCTTGGCGCAGGTGCTCGCTCGTTTCTTGAGTTTCGCGATAAAGCTGACCATTTTCAATGGATAACACCGCCCGACGGGCAAGTTCCTCCGCCAGAGACAAGTGTGCCGCATTGTATTTGCGATCGCTTTTGGTAGACACTAAGGAAATTGCACCCAGTGTTTTGCCCCGCACATTCATCGGCACAACTACATAGGATTTGAACTTCATCTCCCGCACAACTTGCAAGTGTTGCTCATCGCGTGTCACTGTCACGAGCAGCTCCTCATTCACCTCTGGCGCCAATTCCGGAACGCCTGTCCGGATCACCCGCATCGCTGGGTGCTGCCCATTAATGTCGGGCGGTTTTCCTAGGAGTAATTTTACCTGCTCTTCTTTTTCCGGGTCAGCATGAGCAATTCCCATCCGGCGTACCGTATCGTTCTCGACAATATCAACAATACAGAGGTCAGCAAGGAACGGTACAGCTAATTCAGCAAGAGTTTGTAAGGTTTTTTCGGAATTTAGGGACGCTGAAAGGGAAGCACTCGCCTCTGCCAAAAATCGTAGTGATTCTTCAGCGCGTTTACGTTCCGTAATATCGCTCACGATCCCAGACATCCGGAATGGTTGCCCGTTTGCATTTCGCCAAGCTTTACCACGAGCGATGCAGTAGCGGTATTCTCCGGAAGTGTGCAATAGTCGAAATTCGACATCCAGCTCTAGATTCTTTTGCAAGTGTTCTGCCACTGCGTGACTAATTCTCAGGCGATCTTCTGGATGCAGCAACTGACAAAATAAGTTGTAGTTCGCTGTCACCTGGGCTGATGACAAACCCGTAATTTCATAAAGACGCTCATTACAATAAATCTCATGGGTAATTAAATCCCAGTCCCAAATTCCATCGTTTGAACCTTCCAGCACCAAGCGATAACGCTCTTCACTTTCACGCAAGCGCTCAGTTGCTAACTCCGCCTCGGTTTCGGCACGGTAGATCCGCACCGCATTCCGCAGACTGCGGGTAAGCATTTCTGGGGCAAGTTTGCTTTTTGCCAGATAGTCTGATGCTCCTGATTTCATCAATTCGACGGCAATTTGTTCATCTCCCTGACCGGTTAGTACAATCAACGGCAGCTTTAGCCCTGCTCCTCGGACTTTTTGCACTAGCTGGAGTCCATCACCGTCTGGCAGGCGATAATCCATCAAAACACAGTCAAAATGTTCGTTTATGGTGGTATTTGCGTTGGGAGTCAATGCGTCCATTGCACTTTTGCAGTCAACAGCGGCTACGATCTCGGCTAACATCCCAGCCGTTTTTAGCGCTCGGCTCACCGCCATGCGATCGACTTCATCATCCTCCACAAGCAGTATTTTTATTGTTTCTTTCATAATTAACGTTTAGCTGGCGAGCGGATTGTTCGCTTGCTGTTGCCCTTAATTACTATTTTGTAAAAATCTCTTCTATTAATGTCTCTACATATCGACGGGTTCGTTTTCCTGTATCGGAGTAATGTTAGTTCAAGGGGGCGTAACCCATGTTGATTGTAGTAGTGTTTTGAGTAGTCTAGTGAGGCATCCTTAGCTCGTGGGTAAGTATTGAGGGAAAAATTAAAGTTTTATATTATAGGCTTTTTACCAGTTTGGCTGTTAAATCTTCGATAACCGTAGGGCTGCTGCTTAAAACTATGGCATTTCACTCAGCGCCCAATATTTATTTAATATTCCTACGGCTTCGACAAATTTCGTAAATGTTATTGGCTTGATAATATAACCCGCGACATTTAAATTGTACGCTTCCACCTTATCTTGATCCTCATTTGAAGTAGTCAGGACAATCACAGGTAATGGTTTAAGCTCCGGATCAGCTCGTAGCTCCCGCAGAAATTCAATTCCTCCCATTTTTGGCATATTAAGGTCAAGTAATATAAGTCTTCGCTGTCCAGGGAGCAGTTTTGGCATTTCGTTTCCCCGCAACATTTTTAACGCTTCTAATCCGTTATTTGCGACATAAAGTGGATTGGTAATATTGTTCTTTTTAAATGCCCGCTTAACGGTCATTACATCAACTTCATCATCATCTATTAATAATAAGCTTGTTTTTTTCTCTTCCATTACTCTGCCTCGCTTTCCCTAATTTGCTTTAACCAAGTAAAACGAAATGTTGCTCCTTGTCCGAGCTGAGATTCGATTGAAATTGTTCCTCCCCTGTCTTCAATAATTTTCTTGACAATGGCTAAACCTATTCCCGTGTTTTCCAAATTTTCAGAACTGCTTAAAGTTTGAAACAGCCCAAACACTTTTTCCTGAAACTCTAGCGCAATTCCTATTCCATTATCTGCCACAGCAAATTCATAGAAATTCGGTTGTTCTTTTACCGAAATTACAACCTGCCCCTGGGGTTGTTTGTTATGTTTAATCGCATTACTAATTAAGTTGGCGAACACTTGTTCTAAGGGCAAACGTTCAGTTATTATTTTGGGCATTCCTGGCATGATCGTAACGGTGAAGTTAGGTGGTGGTGCTAAAGAATCGATCGCATCTTTGAGTAACTCCTCAACATCCACTTGTTCCAAATTTGCCTGTAGACGGGATGAGCGAGAATACTGTAAAAGACCATCGATCAGTGCCTCCATCCGATGAACCCGATTACGCATTAAGTCCATTTGGTGGCGGGTGTCTTTTGTCAACTGCTGTTCTAAGTCGTCTTCTATCCATTGGGAGAGATTAGCGATCGCTCTTAGGGGCGCTTTAAGATCGTGAGACACAATATAAGCAAATTGGTCAAGTTCCGAGTAATTCTTCTCTAAAACCGCTGTGGTTTGTGCTAAAGCTGTCGTCATTTGTGCCAATTCCTCCGCACGAGATCGTAATGCTTCTTCCGCTTTTTTCCTGTCTGTAATATCCTGTGTCATCGCCATTCCTGCCAAAATCTCCCCGTCTGCATTGGTTACAGGCAGAACATGGATAAGGTAAAGGCGATCGCC
>CADCTM010000139.1:0-5245 GCA_902805485.1 uncultured Coleofasciculus sp.
CCCGCTTTTACTTCATTTCGTAATAATCCCAGAACTTCATCCGCTTCACCAGGAGTTAAAACAGAAGTCGGTTCATCAAGAATTAAAACCTGCACTTTTAGATAGATTTGTTTAAGAATTTCTAGTTTCTGTTTTTGTCCAGCAGCTAATTGCGCGATGGGAGTATCTAGAGGTATTTGAAAGGGAGCAGTTTTCATAAAAGCATTTAATTGCTCATATTCTTGTTTCCAATCGATTATGTTAGGGCTATCGAAACGAGATAAAACTAAATTTTCCGCCACAGTCATCGCGGGTACAGAGGTGAAGTGCTGATAAACCATGCCGATGCCGTATTGGTGGGCATCACGGGGACTATTAATTGTGCATTTTTGCTGGTTAATTAATACCTCGCCAGATGTTGCTGTATAGAACCCCATAAGGCACTTGACAAGAGTACTTTTACCCGCTCCGTTTTCCCCCAACAAAGCATGGAATGTTCCTGGCTTGAGGTGCAATGATACATTTTCCAAGGCGGTAAAAGTACCAAACCGCTTGGTTAGATTTACTACATTTAATTCGGGAGGAACCAGCGAGGGAGAATTAAGAGTTGATGGTTGAGAAGAGTGTATAGTATCTGTCATTTTGCCTGCCTACAAAAGTGGAGTGAACAAGAATTCTTGCCTTAGTCTTTGTCTTTGATCGCTTCAATAAAAGCCTGGGATTCAGCAACCGCACCAAATACGCCTCCTTGCATCTTGATCATCTTCAGCGCTGCTAAGTAGTTGCCGTAGTCGGTTGCGCCGGTGCAGTCAGAAAGCATTAGGCACTCGTAACCGCGATCGTTGGCATCGCGCATGGTAGTGTGAACGCAGACATCGGTAGTAATTCCTGCCAAAATAATGTTTTGGATGCCTTTGCGTCTGAGTAATAAATCTAAATCAGTGGCATAAAATGAGCCTTTCCCTGGTTTATCGATCACGGTTTCTCCGGGAAGGGGTGCGAGTTCGGGAATAATTTCCCATCCGGGTTCACCTCGCACCAAAATTTTGCCACATGGTCCAGCATCGCCGATCCCTGCACCAATTTGACGCGATCGCCATTGTTTATTTTGGGGCAAGTCTGATAAATCTGGGCGATGTCCCTCACGGGTATGCATGATAGGAAAACCCTTTGCCCGTGCGACTTCTAGCACTCTTTGAATTGGTTCAATGGGGGCGCGAGTTAAGGATAAGTCATAACCCATTTTGTCAACATAGCCGCCGATGCCGCAGAAGTCGGTCTGCATATCAATAATTAGCAGTACGCTATTCTCTGGACGCAAGTCTCCGTTATAGGGATAAGGATAGGGGTCAGCTTCAACAAAACATCCCATGTTTTACCTCCTTTAGGTAGGAAAGATTATTGTGTAGAGGCGTAGGGCATTGCACTCTTCGTGTAGGCACGCCACCCTCCCCATTGAGTGATTTCTCGTTGGTTTTCACATAAAATCGGTTCGCCTAAAACGCCTAAAACGACTTCACCATCGGATAGGTAGACTTTACCGATGCATAGTCCGGGCGGTTCTTGTAACAAGATTGTGGCTAAACTGGCTTTTGGGACGCTCCAAATTTCTAGGGCGATCGCTTTTCCACCGGTTGCGACTCGTAGCATGGCGGGATGGCGATCTTCTATTGACCAAAGGCGATAGCTGGGGGCGGTTTGGGCTTCTCGCAGGAAGGTTGCGCCTACAGCTAAAAGGTTGCCGTTGAGTTCTAGTCCTTGCATTAATGTGCCGTTAACGGCGAGGTTTATTTCGGACATGGCGTGAGTTGGAGTAGATGACTTTTGAGTTTGGGAACCGCAGATGATCAGGGATGTTTTTGAGGTGCGGTTGTTAGTTGGTGGTTCCTAGCGCTCCGGGGGCGCCGGATAGGGTACGTTTGGGGGAGCAGGTGATGATCATAATTGCGAGTGTGAGGACGTAGGGAGCGGCGTTGAATAGGTAGTAGCCTTGAGTGATGCCAACTGATTGTAGGGCGGGACCGAGGGCTTGGGCACCGCCGAAGAGTAATGAGGCATAGAGGCATTGGATTGGGTTCCAATGGGCGAAGATGACGAGGGCGACTGCCATTAATCCTTGTCCACTGGAGATGTTTTCGTTCCAGACGCCGGGATAATAAAGGGATAAGGATGCGCCACCGAGTCCCGCAAGGAAGCTACCGGCGATGATGCAAAGCATTCTGACTTGTTTGATGGAGACTCCCATTGCTAAGGCGGCATCGGGACTATCACCGACGGCGCGGATGAATAGACCCCAACGGGTTGATTTGAAGAACCAAACCATTAAGGGAGCGATCGCAATTCCTAATAGAAATAAGGGGCTGATTTGCAATGCTGATTGTAATGCGGGTATATTACTCCAGCCGCCTAAGTCAAGGGTTGGGAGTTTTGGTGCAGAGGGTTGGATAAAGGGTTTGCCGAAGAAAAAGGCAATGCCGCTGCCAAAGATAATCATGGCAATGCCAACGGCTACATCGTTAACTCTCGGTTGTTGACAAAGCCATGCATGGATGAAGCCTAAAACCATTCCCGCTAACCCAGCGCCGATTAAACCTAGCCAGGGTGAGCCGGTTAGATATGATGTGGCATATGCAGTCATTGCACCTGTTAGTAATGTTCCTTCTAATCCGAGGTTGATTTTGCCGCTTTTTTCTGTTAAGCATTCGCCCAAACTGACAAAGAGAAACGGCGTACCACCACGCATCGTGCCTGATGCGATCGCTAAAGGGACTCCCCACCAACCTAATGCTTCTACCATTTTTTTGTCTTTTTTTAGGCAATGGATTATGTAACGGATTTAAGGGATGAGTAATTACCAATGATTAATGACTGGTAACTAATGACTTTTCCTTAAAGATTGCAAAACGTCCGTAGAGTGATTCACTGTATAAAACGGACAGAAATACTAATCCTTGAAACAGTAAAACCGTTGCATCTGGTAGCTGATGAACTCGCTGTAAGATGCCGCCAGAAGCAAGAATTCCGCCGAGTAAAATTGCGACTATTGCGGCAGCTAGGGGGTTATGTCGAGCGATGAAGGCGACTAATATACCGCTATAGCCGTAGTTAGCATTCAAAGAAGCATTGGCTCGACCTTGTACTGCGGCAACTTCTACCATGCCGGCTAATCCAGCACAAGAACCAGCGAGAAAACAAATTGCTATTGTTAGCTTACCAACGGGAAGTCCGGCAATGCGAGCGGCGCGGATATTTCCCCCAGCGGTACGGGCGGCAAAGCCAAAGGTGGTACGCTGAATGAGAAAATAAGCGATCGCGCAGGCTATTAGACCATAAATTAGACCATAATGAACCCGACTATCCCCAATTTTTCCTAACATATTGAGATCGGCAATCGGATATGTTGAGGGTTTATTAAGGGAACTGGGGTCTTTCCACGGTCCCCCAACAAGATGATTTAAAAGAGCGATCGCGATATAATTCAACAGCAAACTACTAATTGTTTCATTCACTGCCCGGTAGTGCCGCAACGCCCCCACTGCCCCAATCCATACTCCACCACAAATTATTCCCGCCAGCGCCATTGCAATCTGCACAACAACAGGCGGGGCGCTAGTGCCGAGGGTTAATCCCGTTGCTACAGCCCCCAGTCCCCCGACAACAAGGGCGCCTTCATTCCCAATAATTACTAACCCCAAACGGGCAGGCAGCGCGGTACATAAAGAAGTCAGCATCAACGGTGCAGCACGAATTAGAGTGTTTTGAAAAGAACGCCAATTGCCAAATGCTGCTTTATAAATCGAACCATAAACCGCGAAAGGATTTTGTCCTGCCGCCGCACAAAACATTCCAAATAGAATTAATGCAAAAATGAGGGCAGCAATCGGGAGACACACAGACTCTAAAGTTCTCTGCCAATTGTGACGGTTAATCATAAAATTTGACCATTAACTACTAACTTTGCCAATCACACCCTCAGTCAGCCAATTCATCTTTTCTAGTTCGCCGTCTTGCTGTTTTAAATCTTTTCCTTTGGCAACGACTTCTTTTCCTAAATTATCTTTAACTCCTCCTTGATAAATCACCATGTTGCCATCAAGAAACTTCGCTTTTGCCGCATCAGCATCTTTTTTCGTTTTGTCACTAACAGCAACTCCATAAGGAGATAGCTTCAAAAATTTCTCTTTAATCCCACCCCTTACTAAATGAGGAACGCCACCATTCATTAAGGTTTTTCCTGTGCGAATCATTTCCACATAATTACTGTAAACACTTACCCAGTCCCACTCCGCCCCAGTTAGATAACCTTTGGGTGCGAGTTTGCCTTGATTAGCATGATATCCACTTGAAAAAATGCCTCGTTTCTCTGCTGTTTCCATGAGGACTTTTGGACTATCTACATGAGAAGTCAGCACATCAATTCCCTGGTCTGCCATACTATTAGCAGCTTCAGCTTCTTTAATGGGCAAAGACCAATCTCCTGTAAAGACAACCTGGGTTGTAATGCTGGGTTTCACACTCCGGGCGCCCAAGGTAAAACTATTAATATTACGTAAGACTTGGGGGATGGGTTTAGCGGCAACGAAGCCTAATTTCCCCGTTCTTGAAGTCATCGCTGCGACAATACCCGCGATGTATTGAGCTTCATCAATGTAGCCGTAATAACTACCAACGTTTTTCGGATGTTTCCCTTCTTCATAACGTGCCCCGCAGTGTAAAAATTGCACTTCGGGGTAATCTTTTGCAAGTTTTATAATATGGGGATCAAAGTAACCGAATGAGGTAGGAAATAAAACCGTTGCACCATCTTGTTCGATCATGTTTCGCATTGCTTCCTGGACTTCTGTTGTTTCAGGAACACTTGCTTGTTCGACAATTTTCACCCCAGATAGTTTAGCAATACCTGCGGCACCTTCGGCGTGTGCTTGGTTGTAGCCATAATCGTCTTTTGGACCAACGTAAATGAAGCCTATTACTAAGGGTTTACCTGCACCTCCACTTGAACCAGCTTGACTTTTTGTTGAGGAACTGCATCCTGTTCCAAATTTTGAGGTTACTCCAAACGCCGTGGTGGCTAAGATGCTACGGATGACTTGACGACGGGATATATGTAGAGACTTTCTGGGATTCATTGCGGTCAGCCTCAACGATGATTTCTTCAGCTCTTGTAAAGAGAGATTAGCAGATTTTGGGATTTTTGAACCTATTTAAAGATGCGGAAAAAATAATCTTAAAGTTCTAAAATTGTTATTTTGATAACAGTAAATGT
>CADCTM010000139.1:5255-15743 GCA_902805485.1 uncultured Coleofasciculus sp.
TTGTACGATACATCTTGATAAATTAGAAAAGCCTTGTCTATAAAAAGGCTTTAGACCTTTATTGTGTTCGTTCAGGTGTGGTGAGGTTTTTTTGGGGTTTTTATAGCGCTAGTTGGGTGCTGAGATACGGCGCTTTGTTTGAATAATGAATAATGAGGAATCACTGACAATTGTTGCCAGCTTGTTGAGAAAGGTTTGATAAGAAAGTACTGGAAAAATTAGTTCTAGAGCTTAACAAAGATATTATAGGTTTAAGAGAAAAGCACCCAACAAATGAAAAGTTTGGATGCTGTTGCAGGACTTGAGTAATTAATTTTTGCAAAAATCAGAATTTAAGATTTTCAACCACAAATGTAATTGGCTGAGATTCAGGGATTTTTGTTAGAGGTTTCCAGTTAATCTATTTCAAACTGCGGCATTAACTGAAGCATTCCGAGTCCGAGTTCTTTGGCAGAAAGCGATCGCGCTTCAAATAATGCCATCATGTCACGCGGTTGAGGATTGCCACGAGCTGCCCCGGTTAATCCTTTGGCAATAATTAACCCACAATAGCCTTTAATCTTTTTACAGCGTTGATCCCATTTCTTCCGAGCGGCAACATGGGTTGGGTCAGCTTCCGGAAATTCACCAAATAAGTATAAACTGCTATTTTCCGTCTGGAGTATGCCCAAGTCGTAGCGCTCGCCTTCAAACGGATCTTCTCCTGGATTAAAGCAAATCCCTTTTAAACCGCCAGCGGTCTGGATTTGTTCGATTAGTGCTTTTGCCTTGGGACGGGTAGTTTGAATCAAAACGACAGGCATTCCTTCACCTGCGGCTGTAACATCTTTAGAATGGTAATAATCAACGCCTGCCCGCAACATTTCCACACTTTCCCAAGGCATCATTCCTAAGCTGAGGAAGGCATCTTTGGGAACTAAATCATCCCGCAAGGGGACTGCCAAGTCGTCGGAATCCTCGTCGTCATCGTCTTCAGATGAGTCCGCCATCGCCAATAACTCTGATGCCAAGTCGGGGACAGTCGAAACTTGTACAGTTGCTGTTGATTTTGACTCAAGTTTTGTCGGCACCCGGATGCGGTAACGCTTGCTAATAACTGGGAAGGTATCTCCTGCCAACTGCTCATCGCACGCCCTGAGAAATCGATGTAGTGCTACAAGAGCGATATAAACCGCGATCGCTTCTTCATCATAAAGAAACGAACGCATTCCTTCCAAGGGATGCACTGTCCCAAAGTTAGGAGTAATCTCCGACATCGGCAAGTCTGCTAAATCCAGATCTTCCTCATCCTCATCATCCTCTTGGCGTCCGAAGGTGAGAAACAAGCAATCTTGACCCAAAAAAGCCTGTTCCATTTGTTCAAACGACTCTTCTCGCAAAACCGCTGCCCGAAACCGCTTGAGCGAGTCTAGGGAGCGATACAATAGCACCCCATACTCCATCCCCAACATCCCCATTACCGAGACGTACAGCGTCCCGACATCCCACTGGTTTAATTCAATGGAGAGAACCTGGTGGTCAGATAAAAGTTCCCAGGGGGCATCCTTCCAAATTTCGTAAGCTTGTTCAATTAGGATCTCGGCATACTGAGGTGGTAGCTTGGGTTGGCGAGTGCTAGCAATTTCCTCAAACCCACGAAATAACTCGTCAATTAAGGGCAAACTGGGAACGTAATCAATCGTAATATCTAATTCTTGAAGCACACCCCGTAAATAGAACTGAATTTCGCGATCGCGAACCACAATTTTAGAAGGTCGTGCTGGTCTAGCAGGGCTTTGGGGGTGTTCCATCGCCCGCAGTAAGGCACGAACAACGGCTTCTGGACCTGTTTCTGAAGAGACGACATCCATCGCCCGGACGACCCCTTCCGACCCATCCACCCAAAGAATACATTCACCACTGGTGTCTGCATCCGACTCCACGTCCGCAAAAGCCAGCAACGGACGGCGATCTCCTTCCCAGACAGTTGGAATTTGTTGTAAGTTTTTGAGCCGACGACAAGTAGTACGATTCAGAACAGACATAGAGTAGCGATGACGAAATGGTGCAATAAAACTGACGACTTAAGAGTCAAGGGAAGAGTCGATATTCCCATTAAACCGCAATAGGCAAGTGCCGAGTAATCAATTGAGACAAGATTGCCCGGTCAGGCTCTTGTTAAAATTAAGAGATAAAAAGCTTATTCACTCGCTTTTTTCACAGCAATCGAATAATCTCGATAAACTTAACTGTGTAGCGGGGCAGACTAAAGTTATCCCTACCTTCATAGTGATTAGGAGTCGCGTAAATCTTATGACACAAGTTACCCAGCCGCAACAAAAAGGAATCCTCCTGTCAGATGCAGCATTAAAGCACGTTTTAGCCCTGCGGGAGAGACAAGGTATTGATTTATACTTGCGGGTTGGTGTCCGCCAAGGCGGTTGTTCGGGAATGTCTTACATGATGGATTTTGAAGACCCTAGCAAGGTTCGGGAAAACGATCAAGTCTTCGACTACGATGGCTTCAAGATTGTCTGCGACCCGAAGAGTATGCTTTATCTCTATGGTCTGATGCTCGATTACAGCGATGCCATGATTGGCGGTGGTTTTCAATTCACCAACCCAAATGCCAGTCAAAGCTGTGGCTGTGGCAAGTCGTTTGGCGTTTAAGGTTCGGTTTTTGCCGTTAGCCCATGCCGCCAGTTAACTCAATGTGAGCTAGTCTTTGTCAAGCCAGGCCCAAAGGTTGAACAGGGTCTGGTATCTTTTTGGATTGTTGTTAGAATCTCCGATTTATGACCGAAACTGTTAATGCTAATGCCCTGTTTGATGCCGGACTCGAACGCTATAACGCAGGTGAAGGTCCGGATACATTGATTCCTGTGTTTAAGGATATATGCGATCGCTCACCAAAACTTGCCGCTGCCTGGAGTTGTCTGGCATGGCTGTATTTACTGGAAAACAAACCCGAACAAGCCTATAAATTTGCGCTCAAAGGCGTTAAGTTAGACCAAAATGCGCCTCAAGGTCGGGTCAACCTCGTCCTCGCCATGCTGGAAACTGGTCAAAAAGGCGTCCGGCAACATATCGATGCGATTAAACAAATGATGTCGCTTGACTCAGAAGTCCAGCGTGATTTAACTGAAAGCATCGAAGACGGACTGACACGCAAACCAGACTGGAAGAGTCTAAACCGCGTCAAAACCTGGCTAGCTGAAGATTGAAGTGCGTAGGGGCGTACGGCTGTGCGCCCCTAATGTAACCAGCAACGGTTCAAGAGTTCAAAGCTATACTGGTTGAGGACTGCTGTTTTAGAGACGACGCTCTCTTCAGCAAGGACTTGACAACTACGTCAGGTCAAACCAGCGCTCAAAATAATTCTTTATTTACAGTGTCCACATGGGATTTTCAAAAACTCTATTAGTTGGTCTAAAAGCCGACCAATTTCGTCATCCTCTGGATTTGGAAGCCACCAACTCCCTCAAGCAGATACCTGGACTAGACTTGATGGTGCGGAATCTCTTAGGTCCGTTGGCGGAACAGTTTTTTTACTTGAATAACATCGCGGCTAGTATCTTGGTGGGCGAAAATCAACTGCCGCACCTGCATCAGCTACTATTAGAAGCCTGCAAAACCCTGGATTTAGAACCACCCCAGTTATATGTCCAACAGCATCCTGCTCCGAATGCCTATACTTTTGCAATGCGGGGGAAGCAGCCTTTTATTGTTTTGCACACGTCCTTGATTGAAATCTTAACGCCAGAAGAAATTCAGGCGGTAATTGCTCATGAATTGGGTCATCTCAAGTGTG
Source organism: uncultured Coleofasciculus sp. (assembly GCA_902805485.1). GTDB lineage: Bacteria > Cyanobacteriota > Cyanobacteriia > Cyanobacteriales > Coleofasciculaceae > CADCTM01. Next base: position 9,046 of record CADCTM010000139.1, read on the forward strand.
AACATAGCGTTTACCTGACACCTCTGAATATCGTCATTTTAGCGGCAGGGTTACTTCCCGGTTGGGGCACGGTGATTGCTCAAAGCGTACAGGCACAAATGTTAGAGTGGGTGCGCTGTGCTGAGTTTACTTGCGATCGCGCTGCCCTGCTTGCCACTCAAAATCCAAGAGTGGTGATGTCTGTACTGATGAAACTTGCCGGCGGTTCCCCAACTCTTGCACCCCAACTGAACCTGGATGCCTTTATTGAACAAGCACGCGCTTATGATGCTGTGAGTCACACAGAGTTAGGAGAATTGCTAAAATCAGCACAGACGGCACAACTCACTCACCCCGTCCCCGTATTACGGGCGCGAGAAATTGATCGTTGGGCTAGCTCACAAACTTATCAATCGTTGTTGCAAAAGCCCGATATAGAGTATAATGATCAAGTTGCCCCCAAGGGCGGATGGCGGAATTGGTAGACGCACCACACTCAAAATGTGGCGACTTTACGGTCGTGGGAGTTCGAGTCTCCCCCCGCCCACTGGATCGAAGAGGCAACGCTCATGACACAGCGACTAAAGCGGTGGGAATCTCCCCGTCGTCAGGGTAGAAACGAGAAAGGTAAAGGCGGCTCTGCTCGCCAAAGACAACTCAAAAAGCGGCAACAAATGTTGCTTAAAAAGCTCAAAGAGGGTCAAAAAGCAGACAACTCAGATAAACAAGGGGGAAGAGATAATGATTCTCTTCCCTTTTTGTTTTGTCAGGCGATGTCTGAAAGCGTAGTGTTCAGGTTTGCTTGAGGCAGGAAACCCAACCTACTAAATTTAAATTAACGAGAACAAACATATTTAAAAGCGGCATAACTCGCGCTTTGAGGCGTCAATTGTTCAAGGGGAGGCGCAACATTGCGGAAATCGCCCCGGCGATTTTGAACTCCATAGGTAATCGATTGTATAATTCGATTCGAGCGGTTGTAGGTTGTTAATTCGTTTAGGCGCTGCATATTTGAATTACACGAAGCGATATAAACCGCGTTTCTTCGGGCTACTCCAGTTGAGGCTGGTCTACTGTAAATATGGCGAACTTTGTACTTTATATCACTGGTAACTGCCTGTCGTTTAATTGAATTGACATCAATAAAAATGCGCTCATCAGACTGAGGTTGTGTCACTTCTAACCAATTTGTCTGGCCAGCTAAAGCTAAAGAACAAACCGCTGAAAGGCTAATGACGATGGACAAACCGAAGGTAAAATGCAAACTCTTCAAAACTTTATCCTACAAAAGCTAGCTGAAAATACTGCAAGCTAATTGTATGAAGTCTGGAACTGCTTTAGAATCCGAGAAAACTAGGAACAGAAAAACGCCTTTCCCATTTTTATAAGAGAAATTACGGAGAAGTTCTTGTATTGTTGATACCCTCCCACGTCAAACCTGACAATTCAGCGTGGGATTATCTGCAATTTTCTGATCAATATTAGAAAATAGCTTCTGCATAGCTTGAGTGTAAGGTAGCAAAAGCTTCTTATGCTGTGGTTGCACACGCTCCATCAGTTCATCCATTAATAATCCCAGCATTTGTTCCACCAATTCCCAGGTGACATCAACGCTAGGAAAAACCATGATACACAAAGGCAGTAGTTCCTGTTGCACCACCGCCATATTCCCTTCTAGAACACACAGCCAGAGGTAGACTTGAAACATTTCCAAGTCTCGGATTGTCGAGTCTGCAACTACAGGTTTATTCAGCCCACCCCGGCGGCTATAGTGGTTGGGGTACAACTTAGCTGCTTTGCTGTAAACCGTAGAGGCAATATCACGACAGGTAGGCAAGAATTGCCGAACAACCGTGAATGCTGGGGAGTCAACTTTGTGAGATGCCGCAGCACTGCAAACTCGCTGTAAGGGGATACAAACTTGCTCTTCAATGAACTTGAAATAAGGACTTAGCAAGACTTGCTCAGGCAGTGTCAGCTTCCCTAAAACTAGCTTGGTACTGAAGTGGAACTGTGTAGTGATAAACCCGATAGTGCGGGGATCACGGGCGGATATATGCTGCTGGCGAAGTTGCAATAATACAGGTTCAAGCGCTTTTGCTAGCTGTTCCATTGCAGGCATTTCTAGCGCTGGCATTGCCCACTCTGTAGCGACATCAACATTAGTTGAGAAATTGATCGTTTTCGCAAAGGGACGGGAAGTTGCTGCAACTGGCGCAAGAGACGTTGACTGTTGCTGGTAAATTTCCAACGCTTTCTCATAAACCTCCGCAACAAATTTGGCGATGAACCTAGATTCCGTTAAATTCACAACATTGGGAATATAAGAAAATAAAGCGTTTGTCTTGATTCCGGCGCACTCGCAGTTAATTTGGATTAAACGCTTAAGCTTGGCAACGGTTTTCGCCCGTCCCTCTGGAGAAGCAACTTCAACTAACCCAGAAACGGCGATGCGACCTTCTTCTGAGGAGAGTGTTGGTAAGTTTGGGAAGTAGCGGTCTGCCCAAAGCTCAACCAGGCAGTCCACTGAACTATTGTTAGGAAGTTTGGTATTTCTAAGCACAACTTTTTTCTTTTTTGGTATTCGGAGATTAGTATTGTCGGTGCATTGGTATTGGCAACCAGTCAAAGCAAGGCAAAAATTTAAGCCAAACTAAAACTGTTCGCTAATCGCTTCACGATTGAAAGGTAAATCACCCGTAAGAAAAAAGTATTCGCGTGTTTGGGCAGCAGTAGAGGAGAAATTAAGCGTTGTGGAGATGCCCTAAAGTCGCACTGCCCAGATCGCGACGATTGCTTACGTAAAGATACGTTAGCTTTTTTATAGAATTGTAACACTAAATTGCTGAAGGGTTCAGGTGATTTGCCCCAGTTATCTGAAGTCTTGCTGAATATTTAAGGAAATTATGCGGTTGTTTGTAGCGATCGCGAATCTTGCCTTTGAAGTAAGCGCTCGCTCATTACTATGCTTGACCTCTGATTTAACGCAGAAATTCCGCAGGCGACAGGGGGGCATTAGTTTGTGTTCTTTCAAACTGTTGCGTACTGATCCGACTGGCAACTGAGGGTTGAGGTGATATTTCATAACGCTTACCCCAACCACCATTAACCTCTTCTGCCGTTAGTCGGGGTGGCGTGGTGCGCCCTGTAGGCAGATTAACCTGTAGAGATTGAGCTGCCTGAACATAGGGTTGACCTTCAGCACTAAAGCGAACGAGGCTACCTCTAAGGTCTTGAATATTCACCTGTTGTTGTTTAGAGACCGAGCGTTGACTGGTGGGATCGAACGTCGTCACAAAAGCAACTTCCGCTGAGGGGTTAAGCGATCCGGTTTCTGATGAGCCAAGTTGCCATGCTTCTCGAAGACGCCCATCCGGTGCAACTTGCCACAAATTAAGAGTCGTTTGCCAGTTACCTTGCTTTACCTCAACACTTTTGCGATCGAGAATTGAATAAGTTCCTTTTTCCTCAGTCCCAAAATCCTGATTTGTCGGACCCAGAGAGCGAATTGCCGCCACTGTAATTTGGCTTTGGTTCGGGAGATTGGTTGTACCGCTCACATTGTAAAAGCCAGGACGATTTCCCGCTTCGACTTTGACTGTTAGCGCAATGTCTGGTGGCTCCGAGGCGACGCAACTAACGCATAAAACGAGGACTAAAACAATAACAACCCATTTTTGAGCCGCGAAGCGTTGAATTTTTTGGGAAAACTGTTGATAAAAGTGGCTGAACATTGGAGAAATACAGATAGTAGTTGATGGTATTGTGTCAAGGGTTAGGAATTCGAGAGAAATCTTAACATCTGACGGCTGACGACGAAAAGAGCGAGTAATAAATTCGACCAAACACAAGGAAAAACTCCGCAAGCCTGATCGATAACACCCCAATCCTGTTGAACCATTATTAGACTTCTGCACCCGTTGTCTTCAGTCAGTACTGAATTTAAAAATCGCTTTTAAGGAAGTAAGTGCCCGGTTTTTCGGTTGATAAAGTCTAGAATTTTTTGATAAGTATCCGGGTCTTTTTGCTCATTAATAATGATCGGGATTGAACTATCTGGCAACCAAAACGTGAGTCTGCCACTAGCTGAGTAACAGAAACTACCGATCCGGTTGAGGTCGATCGCATAATCATTGCGCTCATAATTGACTTGAATCCAAGACCCTGACAGTGAATGAGCTAATACTTGTTGAATGTAATCCAAAACTTGTTGATAGCCGTCTGGATTACTTTGTTGGTTGATGATAATCGGGAACGAACTGCTAGGCAACCAAAACGTTATCTTGCCATTCGGGGCCGAGGCGAAAGCACTGAGGCGGTCAAGATCAACTATATATTCATTGCGCTCGTAATTAACTCTGATCCAATACGCCACAAAACCTCCTCACTTCCAAGGTGAGTTTTGGCACGATAAACCGTCTGGGTTGCCCAACTGAAGAGCCGACATGAATTAAGATACCTCCGCTGGGGATTGCTGTTTTGAGGATAATGCGCTGATTGAGTTTGGCTCTTCGCCGTGGGCGTGACGAATGGCAGCTTGTATAAACCCTTGAAATAAGGGGTGGGGAGTACTAGGACGAGAGCGAAACTCTGGATGGAACTGTGTGGCAATAAAGAAGGGATGTTGTGCAAGTTCAATGATTTCTACTAAACGACCATCAGGAGAGGTACCACTGATTGTATAGCCGGTATCCAAAAACAAGTTGCGATAGGCATTATTAAATTCATAGCGATGTCGGTGACGTTCGTAAATGACTTCCTCTTGATAGAGTGACGCGGCAAGGGTATTTGGAGCGATCCGACAAGGATACAGCCCTAAGCGCATTGTGCCACCTAAATCGACAACATCTTGCTGCTCTGGTAAAAGATTAATCACTGGATTGGTTGCATCAGGAACAAACTCGGCACTATTAGCATTTTCTAGCTTGGCAACGTGCTGTGCCCATTCAATTACAGAACATTGCATTCCTAGGCATAAACCCAAGAAGGGAATTTGATTTTCACGGGCATATTGAATCGCGGTAATCTTACCATCAACGCCTCGGAAGCCAAAGCCGCCGGGGACAACGATGCCACCAATACCCTTGAGGAAGTGTTCAGCACCGTAGGTTTCCAGCTCTTCAGAGCTAATCCAGCGCAGGTTGAGGTCACTTCCGATCGCGATCGCGGCATGACGCAGCGCTTCGACAACAGAAAGATAAGCGTCACTTAAGCGGATATATTTCCCAACGATCGCAATTTCGATTTGCTGGGTGGGACGATATAAGCGATCGACTAACGTCTGCCACTGCGTTAAATCGGGTTGGCGTTGCGGCATCTGCAATAATTCCAATGTTTGTTGCGCTAGTCCTTCTCGTTCCAAAATTAGCGGCACTTCGTAGATACTAGGAGCATCAGGAGAGGTAATCACTGACTCCACTGGCACATTGCAGAATTCCGAAATTTTCTCCTTTAATCCAGGGTGTAAAGGGCGATCGCATCGGCAAACTAAAATATCCGGTTGTATCCCAATCGAGCGTAATTCTTTTACCGAGTGCTGAGTCGGTTTCGTTTTCATCTCCCCAGCAGCGGGAATCCAAGGCAATAATGTTACGTGCATATACAGGACATTATTTCGCCCCACATCCTTACGCAACTGCCGAATTGCCTCCAAAAAAGGCAGCGATTCAATATCGCCAACTGTCCCGCCAATTTCTGTAATTACGACATCGGGATTTGTGTTTTTCGCTACCCGATGGATGCGCTCTTTAATTTCGTTGGTAATGTGGGGGATCACCTGCACTGTACCACCCTGATAGTCGCCCCGACGCTCTTTATTAATCACCGCTTGATAAATTGAGCCGGTGGTGACGCTGTTGAGACGCGACATTGAAGTGTCCGTAAAGCGCTCATAGTGCCCTAAATCTAAATCCGTTTCCGCACCATCTGCTGTGACAAACACTTCCCCATGTTGGTAAGGACTCATGGTTCCCGGATCAACGTTAATATAAGGGTCGAGCTTGAGAATCGAAACGGAATACTCACGGGATTTTAGCAAACGTCCCAAGCTAGCAGCGACAATGCCCTTGCCAATGCTAGAAACAACGCCGCCTGTTACGAAGACAAACTTACTCATAAAATTTTTAAGAACCAGACTTTTAGAGATTTCCCCCGTCAATTGTGCCACAGTCTCCAAGCGTTGTTCCTTCTTGGTGATCTGTTCGGCCCAAGCAATGAGTCAAAAGAACAATCGCTCCTCTACACTTGTTGCCCAAATCAGTTTAACCCCTTACCCTTGTTGTTTTCAGTTTCAAGTCTTGCTCACATCGATCGCGACTGAATTTTTGGTGTTTAAGTTACTGGGGCAAAATGCCTAATGCAAAAGAAGCTTTCCGTATAAATGCTCATTATTATCGTTATGCTGATACCCGCTCAACGGTCAATAACGGCGAGATGTAATGATGCTCTATCTGAAAGGTAACAAATTCTCGCTCACTTTTACAGAAATTCTCGCTCTTTAAGAAGGTTTTTTAATGGCTAAGTTCTACTCTGAAATTAATGACGCGCTACGCAACTTCATCCAAGAGCAAAAGCTGTTTTTTACAGCTACAGCATCCAAGGTCGGACGCATTAATTTATCACCCAAAGGAATTGATACATTTCGCTGTCTTGATCAGAAAACGGTGGCTTATCTTGACCTAACTGGAAGTGGTAATGAAACTGCTGCTCACTTAAATGAA
>CADCTM010000140.1 GCA_902805485.1 uncultured Coleofasciculus sp.
ACACACCTTGCGTCGATAATGTTACCCGCGCCGGATTGCAGAAATTCCTTGATACCACCAGCCGTTCCCCGGAAACCGTGGTTTATTACGAGTTTATGCAAGATTTCCGGGTTCATTTCAAACATGAGGATGGCTCAACTGAAACCGTGCCATTTTTTGGACTGAAAACCAATCAACTCAAAGATGTCTTTGCCCCCTCTTGCCTAAGCTGTTTTGACTATGTAAACTCCTTAGCGGATTTAGTCGTAGGCTATATGGGAGCGCCCTTTGGCTGGCAGTGGATTGTAGTGCGGAATGACACTGGACAGGAGATGCTAGATTTGGTGCAAGACCAACTGGAAACACAGCCCGTGATGTCCAAAGGCGATAGACATAATGCCGTGCAACAGAGTATTCCAGCTTATGACAAAGGTGTGACGCTGCCAATGTGGGCGGCTAAGATGATGGGCGTGGTGATTGAAAAAATTGGTCCCAAAGGATTAGAGTATGCTCGTTTTTCGATTGACTCCCACTTCACCCGCAACTACTTGTATGTAAAGCGTAATCATCCAGAGAAATTAGAGGCACACGTTCCAGAGTATGCCAAGCGTATTGTTGGGCAGTATGAGTTGCCTGATTCGTGAAGAGTTGGTTGTTAGTCCTGTGATAATGTCTGGATTTACCCTCCATCTGCTTGGTTGTTCAACCCGGAGATCCCCCCAAGCCCCCCTTAAAAAAAGGGGGGAAACAAATTCATGCGTCCCCTTTTTAAGCCGGAGCAACCGGAGCAAAGCGTGAGGATGAGGAGATTTAGGGGGATCTCCGGATTACTACCTGTAAACTATCCCTCCAAAAGCACTTAAAAAGGGAGCTTGCTTAACTAACGAAAGTTGAGGGCAAATCACCATAAACCTGATTTATGAAGCAGCAATTGCCGATAATTGGCTGGCGGGAACATCTGGCATTACCTGAGTTAGGAATTCAAGAAGTTAAGGCGAAAATTGATACGGGGGCACGTTCATCAGCTTTACACGCCTTTGATGTGGAAACCTTTGAGTGTGATGGAAGACGGATGGTTCGGTTCAAGGTGCATCCTTACCAGCGGGATACTTGCCACACAGTAACGGCAGTTGCAGAACTGTTGGATCAACGGCAAGTGCGTAATTCTGGAGGACAGGCTCAAGTTAGACCGGTGATCCAGACAACTGTAGAACTAAATGGCGATCGCTGGTTGATTGACCTAACCTTAACCAATCGGGATGTCATGGGTTTTAGGATGTTGCTAGGGCGTCAGGCAGTGCGTAAACGTTTTTTGGTCGATGCAGGGAGGTCATACCTACATAGTTCATACCCGTAGCCGCAAACTCAAACATAAAAATCAAAAATAACGATGAAAATCGCAATTTTATCCCAGGATGCAACGCTCTATTCCACTCAACGTCTGATGGAAGCTGGAGAGAAGCGGGGACACGAGGTACGGGTGATTAATTACCTGCGCTGTTACATGAATATCACCTCACACAAGCCCAGTGTGATGTACCAGGGCAATCCTTTGGAGAACTTTGACGCGATTATTCCTCGCATCGGGGCGTCTAAAACGTTCTACGGGGCGGCGGTAGTGCGGCAGTTTGAAGTAATGGGCGTCTTCACGGCAAATGAATCTCAGGCGATTTCTCGTTCCCGCGATAAGCTGCGCTGTCTGCAAATCCTCTCCCGCGAAGGCATTGGGCTACCTGTAACGGGATTTGCTCACTCGACGCAAGATATTGATGGCTTAATTGATACGGTTGGCGGTGCGCCGGTTGTAATCAAGCTTTTGGAGGGGACGCAAGGCATTGGTGTGGTGTTGGCAGAAACTCACCACGCGGCTAAGTCGGTAATTGAGGCGTTTCGCGGTTTGGATGCGAATATTTTGGTGCAGGAGTTTATTAAAGAAGCAGAAGGAATGGATATTCGCTGTTTCGTGATTGATAACAAAGTCGTGGCGTCGATGAAACGTCAAGGCGCACCGGGAGAATTTCGCTCGAATTTGCATCGAGGCGGAACCGCGCAACAAATTAAATTGACGCCAGAGGAACGTAGTACGGCAATACGTGCGGCGAAGGCGATGGGATTAAGGGTGGCAGGTGTGGATTTGTTGCGCTCAAATCATGGTCCGGTGGTGATGGAGGTTAATTCTTCACCGGGCCTGGAAGGCATTGAGAAGGCGACGGAGGTTGATGTGGCGGGGAGAATTATTGAGTATTTTGAAAAGAATGCGACTTTGGGGAAAGTACGCGATCGCATACAGTATTGAGCATTGAAAAGAAACACTTCTGCTCACCCTCAAAACTTTAAATATCAAAACCTTCACTTCTCAACACTTTTAACGTCACAGTTCCGGAAATATTGCAGAGTTACTGAAAGAAGGTATTGAGATGTAACGGAATTCTGGCGGGAAGAAGTTCCTTGAAAATTGACACAGACCAGCCTGTATTAGAGAAATTTCTCAACGGGCGTTACAAAACTATTCAAGTTCTGAGTGCCACGGTATTTGGGCATACATACATTACTGAAGATACCTGGCTGGCTAACAATCTTCAATGTGTCGTCAAGCACCTTAAACCCCAGGGACATCATCCTAAACGCTCGGAAATTTGCAAGCGAAAGTTTACAAATGAAGCCTTAATTCTGAATCAACTGGGCAACCATGCCCAAATTCCTCTACTTTTAGACTGTTTTGAGGACGACCAAGGATTTTACTTGGTACAAGAGTTGATTGTGGGAGAACCGCTGAGTGCAAAGCTACCCAGCAGCAAACATTGTGACAAACGCTGGAGCGAACTCCAATGCCTTGAATTCCTACAAAACGTTTTATGCCCTCTGGAATTTGTTCACAGTCAAGGGTTTATTCATGGCGACCTCAAACCGAGTAACTTGCTGCAACGCGCTGGTGACGGAAAATTCGTTTTGATTGATTTTGGTGCGGCTCAATTCATTGAGTGTCCTCAAGGCAAGCCACGAGTGGTTCCAATTAAGCCGTCCCTAGCGTCTGTGGCAATCCCCGCCATCGGATATATCCCTGCCGAACAACTCAGCGGCCAACCCTGTCCTAGCAGTGACCTGTATGCATTAGGCATGATCGCCATTCAGGCACTAACAGGGCTAAACCCCATGGAATTACAAGCCGAAGCTGATAGCGGCGAGCTTAATTGGCTTTCTCATGTATCGGTGAGTAATTCGCTGGCGCGTCTGCTGAACAACATGGTGCGATACGACTTTAAAAACCGCTATCAGTCTGCCACAGATGTTCGGGCAGAACTTAAGAGATTGTCAATTAGGAGTGAGGAGCAAGGTGTGAGAGAAGAGGATTTAGCTGACAAATTGACGGGTGAGTCTACTTTGCTGGCGCTGCCGACGGAGGCTGAGGAATTGGCGCAGTGTCTTCATACTGTTTCTCAACTGCCCAATAATGCCAATGGGGAGAATCAGAAGCAGAGATTAAGCGATCGCCAAGTGTTACTACAAGCTGCAGCCCAATCTCAACTCCCAATGACCAAAGGCGATTATGCTCGTGAAGTGGCGATCGCTTGTTTACCGAAGGTTCCCCCCCTGTTGTCGGGAATGGGGGCGGGAATGGCAACGTCTAATGCTGTGGCGATCTCTTTGGGGCTTTATACTCTCCTTCATGCCACTCCCTCTAATCCTAGTCTTGACATTTTAGAACGGGCAACTCAACAATATCAAATCGGCAATTTTGATAAAGCGATCGCTTTAGCCGACACAATTCCTTTAGAAAGTTCCGTTTATCAAGACGCGGTTCTTGCCAAGCGACGGTGGCGTCTTGAATGGAACATGGCGGCGACTCAGTTCAAAATGGTTCAAGAAGCTTTTGATGAGCAACGGTGGCAAGATGTCTTGGAAGTGGCTCGTGCTATGCCTGATCTTAACTATTGGCAACTGAAGGTTGAACCTTTTGTTGTTGCCGCCCAACCGGAAATCGAGCTGGAAGCGCAAGAGTTATTAAAACAAGCTTACAGCCGAGCGCAAGAGAAGGATTTTAGGGGGGCACTGGCACTTATTAAACAAATTCCTAAAGAAACGCCCACGGGTGCAGAAATTCAACCGAAGTTATTGGAATATACCCAAAAACAGCAGGTTAAAGCGGAGTCTTCCTTACAAAAAGCCTATCAGCGGGCAGCGAAGAAAGAGTTTAGTGAGGCAATGAAGTTTTTAGCAGAAATTCCAGAAGATACATCGGCTTATGAGACGGCTCAAATTAAGATGGCAGAGTATTCTCAAAAGCAGGATTTTAATGAGCAATTGGAGCTACAGGCTCAGTTAGATGCTCGGTTGCCTAAGGAAGTAGTTAAACAGGCTCAGTTACCCAAAAGCGATGCCGCAGACGGTGAAGAGGCACATCGCTCCTCGAAGCCATCGGCAGATCTTAACCCAGGTAGTCGTCTTAAAGAGGTCGCTCCTAAACCTGTTCCCTCCACTGGAGCAA
>CADCTM010000141.1 GCA_902805485.1 uncultured Coleofasciculus sp.
AACACGCCCTAGCGAGTGAAGCCTACTATAACCTGTACCTGCGTGCCCTTGACATAATCTTTTAATCCACTACGTGCCCTAACCGAAAAAGCTTAAATACTTAATGGAAGGTAAAACCAAGGCTTTTTCGACTAGGAAAGAGTTAATCACCATTTAAAGAGGTGAAAAAAATGCTCGCAAGAGAACGCTATTTGCGCTTACGGAAGCAACGGGTTGAGCAAATCATCTTGATGCCTGACGAAGGGGAAAATACGACACCTTATTTTGCCCAAACTTATGAGGCGTATAAGCGTGACCTGATGGTTGAGCCAGGTGTGCTTGTGGTTAAGGTGGGTTATGCCTGCGACTGGGTAGAACGTAGATTACAGGAAAAGCAGGCGCAAGTCGATACTTTTACCTTTGCGGGTAACTATTACTCGCTGCCACTGATTTCACTGCTGTCTCGTCCATCACGGTTGGAGTTGCTGATGGAGATTTTGGAGACACCGTTGCCCGTACGGGATGATAAGTAGTTTGCAGAGGCGTGAGCAATTAAGCGATCGCGCCTTTATTCATTAAACTTGTTTGTAATATAATATGTTACAGTGGATAATTATCGTCTAGTTAAAATTAGTAAATATCTCAGCAAGCATCTTCGACACCAGCCGGAACGAATAGGCATCAAACTTGCCCCAGGGGGCTGGGTTGCTGTTGATGAACTACTATCAGCGTGCAAGAAACATTCCTTTCCTATCAACCGTAATGAATTAGAGGAAGTGGTTGCTAATAATGACAAAAAACGCTTTTCATTTGACTCTACAGGCACTTTAATTCGGGCAAATCAAGGACATAGTGTAGAAGTTGATTTGCAGTTAGAGCCAACTATGCCGCCAGAGGTACTTTATCACGGGACAGGTCACGGTGCTGTTGAGGCAATTTTAGGGAAAGGACTTTGCAAAATGTCACGGCATCATGTCCATTTGTCGCAGGATATTACAACAGCAAAAACAGTAGGTGCAAGGCATGGTCGTCCTCTCGTATTTGCCTTAGATACCAAAGCGATGCACGAGGCAGGTTATACCTTTTATTGCTCGGAAAATGGAGTGTGGTTAGTAGATAGTGTTCCACCAGAACATCTACATCAAATCTGATTAATTTATCGGTTAGCAATCGAAAAAAAATCTTTAAAAACTTTAATTCAAAATATAACAGGAAAAACGAATTTATGAGTTCAGAAAACTTTGGAAGCGATGAAGCTCCTACAAACAAGAATACGCAAAATCGAGGCTTATTAGGAGCCGGATGGCGACCATTGCCTCGTCAATTTGAATGGGATTTTCTTTTACATCTTGTATCAAATGACTCATTGGAGTTAACTCAGAAAACGCTCAAGGTGGCGAGTAGTATTGCCGATGCGCTGGGTCGTAACTATTATGCTTGGTGGGCAAATCTTTTGAATGTTTTTTCGGAAAATACTCGATATGAACTGGATGAGTTTTGGAATTATATCACTCCTGAACCTCCAGTTCCAGACCATCGTTACGGAGAGGTTATCAGCGTTGAAACACCTGTTACGCAAGCCTTGACGCGCAACAGCATTCCTATTAATTATGTACTGAATCGTTTAGAGGAAATTACTGTTTTCAAAGTTCTAGAATTACTGGGCAAACCAGATTTGATTACTCAATATTATATAGAGCGGCATTTTTATTTTCCTGCCAGTCGATTTGTTAGTTGGGAACGCCTGGAAGTTATCGGAAGTGTTTTTGCACATTGGTCAGAACATCAAGTTTGGCTACAAATTGAAAATCTAGGTAAAGGACGGCGACAGTACACGTTAATTGCTAAGGATATCGCACCATTAGTTAATAAAGCAACTTACAATTTAGCGGTGATGCTCAGTGGGTATCAAAGCCGTGTTGGGCAAGTTCAAAGTCAGTTTCCCATTCGGACATTTCCGGCTGACATTCAAAGCTTCACTGATACTGTTCAACAAGCAATTCTTGACCAAGATCAGTTAGCTGTATTGGTAAATGGAGAACCGGGAACTGGTAAAACGGCATGGACACAAGCTGTGGCGAAAGAGATTCTTATGCCTCTAGGTTTTGTAATTTTTATCCTTGACCATGATGCGGTTGAAAATTTTGTTCCGCCGAGTTATTTAGAGCGGATTTGCTTAATCGTTAATGAAGCGGATAATTTAGCTCAAAACCGAGCGAGTGCCGCCGCTCAAGCCAGCAATAAAACTGAGCATATTTTGAGTTTGTTGGATGGGACTTTGTATCAAAGCGTAATGGATGCATCAATCCAGAAGCAACAGAAATTTGTCGTACTCATGACTTGCAATACTATTGAAAGATTAGACCCAGCTATTTTACGCAAGGGACGTGTGGATTTCACATATGAATTCACTCAGCGATTTGTATAAGGAATAGATGTTAATCAAAGTTTTAAGCGATGAAAGTGTATAAAAACTAGCCAATCGAGTGACAATGAAATAGAGCAAACTGCCCGCAGGTTGAAACCTGGGGCTACACAAACAAAGCCTGCGGAGGCAGGCTAAATGCGAGTCCTTGCCTTGCGGATTACCCTCCCCTTTGGGAACCCATAAGGGAAGGGAAGGCTAACGCCTATGTTTTTGTAGCCGCGATTTCTAATCGCCGGGGTATTTTTTCTAAACTTTCGCTAGTTACTTGAACCAAGCATAATGGCTGCAAATACACAAGATTACGATGTAATTACCATCGGTGGCGGACACAACGCCCTCATCACCAGCGCTTACTTAGCACAAGCTGGTTACAAAGTGGGAGTTTTTGAGCGTCGAGATATTGTGGGGGGTGCTGTTTCTACCAAGGAAATTGTGCCAGGATATCGCTTCGATCTCGGCGGTAGTGCCCATATTTTAATCCGATTAACGCCGATTGTACAGGAGTTAAAATTAGAAGATTACGGTTTAGAATACATTGAACTAGACCCGATGTTTTTTGCACCATTTCCTGATGGTGATTCGGTATTTTTCTATCGGGATGAAGCGAAAACAATCAATCATTTAGAAGCGAAATTTCCGGGTCAAGGTGAAGCCTATGCCCGTTTTTTAAACGACTGGCGACCGCTTATGCTCCAAATTAAGGATTACTTTTTAAGTAGTCCTAGTCCCTTGGAGTTAGGGAAGAAAATGCTCGGTGGTAAATCTCCCCAAGTTAGCTGGCCTTATACTTTTCAAACATTATTTAGACCTTTTGGTAAGGTAGTTGATGATTACTTTACCGAAGAAAAGATTAAAACACCGCTAGTTTGGATGGCGGCACAGTCGGGACCACCTCCCACAGAACCGCTGAGTGGTCCCTTTGTCCTCTGGCAACCGCTTTATCATGAAGGGGGTGTGGCGCGACCAAAGGGTGGTTCAGGGATGCTCACACAAGCGCTGGCTCAACATATCAAGGCTCATGGCGGCGAGGTACACTTGAATGCGCCTGTGGACAAAATTTTGGTGGAAGACAGACGCGCCGTTGGCATCGAAGTTGAAGGGCAAATTTATACCGCAAAGGTGGTAATTGCGGGAACCCATGCCATCGAAACTTTTAATAAACTTTTGCCAGATGAACATCGACCGAAATTAGCCCAGCGGATGCGGACAGGGAATGGCTTTGGCATTATGCTGCGTTTGGCTTTAGACTCCCCCATTTCTTACTCAGCACATCCGGGGAATGATGCTCGTGTCGCTTTACAATTATTATGTCGCGATCGCCAACAAATCAATACCGCATTCAGTGATTACAAGCGGGGCGAACCTTCACAAGACCCACCAATTTTTGCCATGAGTTTCAGTGCGGTTGATGATACCTTGGCACCTCCTGGTGGCGAAGTTTTATGGCTTTGGGCGCAGTATTTCCCTTATGAATTGGCTTCAGGAAACTGGGACGAAAGGGCGGAGGAGGTGGCAGATAAGCTAATCGATACTTTTGAACAATATGCACCTGGTACTCGTGAAAAGATTGTTGGGAAATTGTTTCAGCATCCGGTTTGGTTAGAGCGAGAACTTGGGTTGTACCGAGGCAATGTTATGCATTTGGAAATGAGTATGGATCAGATGTTTATGTTGCGTCCTTTCCTTGGTATGGCTAATTACAAAACACATTTGAAAGGGCTGTATTTGACGGGGGCAAGTACGCATCCTGGTGGGGGAATTATGGGTGCGTCTGGGCGGAATGCGGCGCGAATTGTACTTGAGGATCTTGAGGGGAAGGGAGTATAAGTAAGGAATAGTTTTGCTGAATGTATGTGACATTTTTTTTAGATGCCCAGTTAAAATGTAATGAGCCAGGTTACTATAGCTTGTCCTGTATGCAGATGAAAAAATTGTCACTAATGCCTGATGTAATTGAGCAAATGCGATTGAGAGTTTTGAGTGAGAGGAGAAGTTCGTATTCTGTTGCACTTAACCACTAACTCAACGAAATCCATGCAGTATGTATCAAGCAGGAG
>CADCTM010000142.1 GCA_902805485.1 uncultured Coleofasciculus sp.
CGTAACAAAAGTTGGGAGTTACACGCTTGACAGACATCGACGTGGTTCTGATTTTGAGGCTGAGGACAGTCAAGATTGACGCAGTAGCTCATTATTGTTTGTGCTGGCACTCAAACTTTAGTTTATCTTAATCACTTCCCAATCAACTTAACCATCCCAATACCCCCAAAATAAAGAGCAAGAACCGCACCAGCTAGTAAGCTTTGAGTTAAAGGGTCAGTTGAAGGTGTCAGCACAGCACCTAACACAGTTGAGGCAATGATTACGACACGCCAACCCGAAAGCATCTGCTTAGAAGAAACAATTCCCAGATAACTCAAAAGCAGTTGAATAATCGGGATTTGAAAAGCCAAACCCGTGCTAAACATTAGCAACAAAACAAACTCAAAATACTTATCAATCGACCATAACTGCTCAACAACATCTGCGCCATAACTAATAAAAAAGTTAAGAGCAGCCGGAACCAAAGCAATATATGCAAACCCTAACCCAACGAAAAATAGAATACTTGAACCCAAAACAACTGGTCCAATTAAACGGCGTTCGCGGCGAGTTAATCCGGGTAAAACAAACTGAATAATTTGGTAAAGAATAAACGGACTGGCAAGCAATATTCCACTATATCCAGCCACTTTAATCGAAACAAAAAAGTATTCCCCAGGTGCCAGTTGCAGAAACTTTACCCCTTGAGCCGGCACTTCTAGCAGTTGCACAATTGGCTTAACCACCAAAAAGCAGCCAGCAATGCCAATTACTACCGCAATTAGGGCGTAGAAAATCCGTCGCCGCAACTCTTCCAAGTGGTCAAAAAGCGACATCTCGACATCATCCGGCAAATCGTCGAGTTCTTCAGTATCCAGGGCGTCTGAACTTGGCTGGGTTGCAGTTTCTAATTCAGAAGGCGTCATTAGTTGAGGTAGGTTCAGGGATGTTAACTATTGTACCTATGGAATTAATGGGTAAAGACGTTCCGGCGGAACGTCTCTACGATTATCAGGTTTAATGGGTAAAGCACGTTCCAGCAGAACGTCTCTACGATTATCGAGATATTAGGGGGCTACTAGCGGCATATTTCCCTAACATTTGAGAAATATCAGGATTGTACAGCCGTAGATAATTCCAGTAATTGCCAAAAACTGACTCCACATAGCCCTTAGTTTCGGGGTAGGGAATTACTTCAATAAACGCATCAGGATCGCCCAAACCGAACTTAGTAACCCATTCTGACACCTTACCGGGTCCGGCATTATAACTGGCAACTGCCAACATTGAGTTGTCGTTGTACTCCTGATGGGTGTAATCCAGAAACCAAGTGCCAAGTTTTACATTATCGTCAGGATTTTCCAGATTATATTTTTTGAGTTGGATTTTCTCAGCAATCCAAGTACCTGTTTCGGGCATCACCTGCATTAAACCCGTCGCACCAACAACCGAGCGGATTTTTGTCTCAAACCGAGACTCCTGGCGAATTAAAGCAGTTACCAGTAAAGGATTTAGCTGACGCTGTTGCGACCAAGTAGTAATCTGTTCCAGGTAAGGAAAGGGAAACAAGGCGTGCCAGTAAGCCGGAGAGTTGCGTAATGCTTGCCATTGCGATCGCTCTTCGGGTGTTTCTCGCTGATTTAGGCTCCAAATATGATAAATCCCTTCGAGATGATCTCCCACGCCAAAACGCATTAACCCATCGGTAAATTGCTCCGGTACAGTGGGCTTTTGACGGTTTTGTAATTCCACCTGCCACAACGTCCAGGCATCATTATTTTGTCCAAGCTGGTACAGTTCTTTTAATGTCGCTGAACCAGCAGGTAGGGTGGCTCGTAGGGGTGGGACGGTAACTTTTGGCTGCAAATTCCGCACCGTCGTAAAGTCTCCCACATCCCAGCCGAGAAACTTTGCCGATCGCCATGCATAATATGACTCAGGATACTTCCCCAGAACGTGTTCAAATGCCGCTGTTGCTTCTTTTTGCCGTCCCAGTTGTAGCGCCCATCTGCCGACCCAAAATGAGGCTTCTGGAGCCAATTCACTGTCAGGATTATTCACAGTAATTGGTTGCGCCCATTGCCATGCTTCCTGATATTTTCCCTCACGCGCCTTTTGTTCAGCGGCTTTCCAGCGATACTGTGCTGAGGCTTCGGATTTGGGGAATTGAGTTAAGACAGACTGGCGGGCTTGGGTTGCCGAGGCGGTGCTTCCTAATGCTTCCAAGATTTGGGCTTTACTTAATAAGGCTTCGGCGGCTTCATCAGGAAATTTGCTGATTAGCAAATCAAGATAAACTACCGCATCTTTTGAGGGGGAAAGTGCTGCTAAACGCCTTAATCCTAATCCCGTTTCCTTGGCATCGGGAAAGTCTTTAACCAGTTGTTGATAGGCGAGAATCGCTTCGGTCTTTTTGTCCCCCAATTGATATCCACGACCTGTACGATAGGCGGTGAGAGCCGTTCTCGGGGCTTTTGCGTAGGCTTTCCCAGCTTTGGCATATTCTTGAGTTTCCCAGTAGCCAAAGGCAATAATTTGCCAATCTTCTGGCTGAAGTTGGGCGGCATATTTATCCACCAAAATATCTCGAATTGCTCCGGTTTCTTTGGCACTGGGATTATGTTTGGCTAAGAGTAACAGTTGGGCGAATTGATTGGGATTTTTCTTAAGGGAAGCACGAATAATTTCTTGAGTGCGGGGATGAGCGGGAAATTTAGCGATCGCTTCCTTCCAATATTCCGGATTTGATTTTCCCAACGCAGACAACGCTTCGGCGGCAACAGGCGCAGTTGAGTGGTTTTTCAGGAGATCTTGCCAAGCTTGCGTTGCTTTTACCTTATCGCCCATCACTTCATAAGCTTGGGCGCGTTTCAGGGCAATATGCGATGCCAACTGGGGATAATCTGATTCCAATCCTGACAACCATTTCAGCGCCTTTTCCCCTTGTTTTTGATCAATTAAATCAGACGCCAACAGATAACGGGCGCGATATTGATCCAGAGACTTGCCGCCAGCAGCAACCGTTTCTAATTGTGACTCCCTCGCCTGCGGTGACAGCGACACCAACCGCAAAACCGTTGATTGTTCATCTTCCTGTGTCAGGCTGAGGGGAGTATCGGCTTTTTGACCTGTCCATCGTCCTAATATACCCGTCATCGAAAGAGCTAAGAATGATGAGCCAAGCAGCGCACACAGCAAGAGTCCTGCACCAACGGCGACGGGACGTTTATTTTTTGGTTCCTTTAAGATCAATCCGAGTTTAGCCAACACGCTTTAAAACCCTTTTTTAGTTTGCAAGGAATAAGTTTGGCGTTCAATTAAGTGACACACTGCTTAGGCTAAAGCAGAGTTGACAAAATCGGCAACATCCTAAATTTTCTTGGGAAGGCAATCAGTATTTAATGCCTCTTGCCTGCTTGCGATCGCCTTTTGGGCTAGTTACACCAGGAGCCGACAAATTATTTTTGAGCAATACTGATAATTAAGTACTCCTATACATAGAACGTAGATAAACTGAGGAATGGAAATTCGAGCAACGGATACACCCCGATTAGAGTGGACTGGCGATGCCCTAGCCATTGGGTTCTTTGAAGATGCTATAGCATTAACGGGCGATTTAGCTCAAGCTGATGAAAAGCTTGGTGGTGCAATCAAAGAATTGATCGAAGAAGCCGAATTTAAGGGCAGTGTTGGCAGTAATGCTGTGACGCGCGTGGGTTCCGGTAGCTCAATTCGTAAACTAATACTAGTCGGCTTAGGTAAAGCTGATACCCTAACCTTGGATAGCTTGCGCCGTGCTGCTGCTGCCATCGCTCGTAGTGCTAAACAGGAAAAGAGCAAAACGTTAGGCATTAGCTTACCTGTTTTTAATAATGACCCAGCGCTGACTGCTCAAGTGATTACCGAAGGCATTGTCTTGACGCTGCATCAGGATCATCGCTTTAAGTCGGAACCTGATCCCAAGGGCAATAAGTTAGAACAAGTTGATTTGTTGGGTTTTGGTGGACAAGACGCTGCAATTACAAAAGCGACAGCGATTTGTGAAGGTGTGATTTTGGCACGAGAATTAGTTGCCGCACCCGCCAATGTCGTGACGCCTGTGAGTATGGCAAAAACCGCCGAGGAAATTGCCTCATCATATGGTCTTTCCCTGGAAATTTTAGAACAGTCAGACTGCGAAAAGCTAGGAATGGGGGCATTTTTAGGTGTTGCCCAAGCATCGGAAATTCCACCGAAGTTTATTCATTTAACCTACAAGCCAGAAGGGGCAGCGAAGCGGAAAGTCGCGATTATCGGAAAGGGCGTTACCTTCGACTCTGGAGGCTTGAATATCAAAGGGGCGGGAAGCGGCATCGAGACGATGAAGATGGACATGGGGGGCGCGGCAGCCACCTTTGGGGCGGCAAAAGCGATCGCTCAAATCAAACCTGATGTTGAGGTTCATTTCATCAGCGCCGTCACGGAGAATATGATCAGTGGACGTGCCATGCACCCCGGTGATATTCTTACTGCCTCCAACGGCAAGACGATTGAAGTTAATAATACCGACGCCGAAGGACGGTTGACTTTAGCTGATGCCCTGGTTTTTGCCGACAAACTGGGTGTAGATGCGATCGTTGATTTAGCCACGTTAACAGGGGCTTGTATTATTGCTCTAGGTAACGATATCAGCGGGTTGTGGGCGACAGATGACAGCCTTGCTAACCAGATTAAAGCAGCAGCAGAGGCAGCCGGGGAGAAATTCTGGCAAATGCCGATGGAAGAGAAATACTTCGACGGCTTAAAGTCACCACTTGCTGACATGAAGAATACAGGTCCCCGCCCCGGCGGTTCAATTACTGCTGCCCTTTTCTTGAAGCAGTTTGTTAAAGAAACGCCTTGGGCACACTTGGATATTGCCGGACCCGTTTGGGCAGATAAAGACGATGGGTACAACCCTTCCGGGGCAACAGGTTTCCCGGTTCGGACTTTAGTTAATTGGGTGTTGGGTGAGGCATAAAGGGGTTATATATCCCCCACTGAATAAGTGGCACTGAAGCTAGATATAGATCCCCATAGGACATCCTAAAGTGTGTGACGAGACCCTGCTGACCGATTCAGCGGGTTTTTTTTGTTCTTGGATATGTCAGAGATATCGTACCCCTAGCCAAATTTCGCCTTAGCTTGTTCGTAGACTTCCAGCGTAATAGTGGTTTGTCCAGCATCCTGGGCAAATTGTTCGATTTTGCGACGGGCGGCAGGGCGGACAAAAAAGGGAATTTCTTTCAGTTTCGCTTCAGCTTCAGGCGTCCATTCCATCGTTTTTCTCTTCCGTTATTGGACTTGAATTCTCATTAAGTTCTAGCAAACCGGGCGGCGGTGTAATTTCGATGCGGCGACTATTAAGATCGACAACAGGCGCGATCGCTTTTACAAAGGGAATTAGTATCGTTGCGGGTTTATGTGGAACCTGGCGCTTGGGTTTGCGTTGCTTACTTGTACGGGTTGGAGGGGCAACTTCGGGTTTTGGGGGTGCGGGTTCGGGTTGCTTGTGCAGTTGGACTTCCAAAAGGTCATTGCCAGCCGAATAGACATCGACAACAACGCCAATGAGTTCACCCGTTAGCTGATTAAAGACTTCCAGATCGATTAAATCGAGTACATGATACTGATCTTCCCCTAACTTTGGGCGATCGCTCATTGGTACATATAATCTTGAATCTCGTAATGCCTCAGCTTGGTCACGAGTTTCCACCCCAGCAAGCTTCACGGCATAGATCCCTTTACCGGGAATAAATCGCCCACCCAACAATTCTATTGGTTGAGGTTCACTCTCACTTGGTCGCTGTAACCAGCGTTGCCCCCGTTGCTCAAATCGTTCAGGAAAGTCAGAATTTGGATAAACCCGCAATTCTCCTTTTAAGCCCTGAGGCGCAACAATTGTGCCGATTTCTATCCAGTTGTCATTCGCCATTGACTGTTAAGATGCTGCAGTTATCTTTTCAATTTTAAGATGGATTAAAACACTTCAATGCTGATGCGTGTAAATGCTTATGGACTACCGACGGAAATTTTGTCTCGCTCCAAAAGCCTTAGTCAAGAGTGTCCACAACACTACGGGGACAAAGATTAACAGCCGTTTTGCTCTGAAGGCATTAAGTTTATTCCTATTTACCAGCTTAATTGTCCATAGCGAGACTCGTGCAACTTACGCCGCCAACCCCAAACACCTCGAACAACTACGCACAACTAATGCTTGTCCGGGATGTGACTTGACAGATGCACCATTAGAGGGAATAAATCTTCACTCATCAAACCTGCGAGGGGCAAACTTGGATGGCGCGCAACTCAGGGGTGCTAATCTGACTGAGGCGAACCTACACGCGGCTCAATTAAGAGGTGTCCAGTTAGGGGGTGCTGACTTGAGAAAGGCTGTATTGCGGGAAGCAAAACTCGGAAGCAGGCAACAGAATAATCAAGAAGTTGTCACTAATTTACAAGAAGCAAAACTACAGGGTGCTGACTTGTCTGCCGCTGACTTGACAAAAGCACAGTTATCTCGTGCCAACTTAGAATCAGCCAAGCTTAATTATGCAACTTTAGCCGCCGCTAACTTGGAGGGGGCGAACCTGATTCAAA
This sequence comes from uncultured Coleofasciculus sp., assembly GCA_902805485.1. Taxonomy (GTDB): domain Bacteria; phylum Cyanobacteriota; class Cyanobacteriia; order Cyanobacteriales; family Coleofasciculaceae; genus CADCTM01. Next base: position 6,601 of record CADCTM010000142.1, read on the forward strand.
GTAACTTAGGGGCAGCGAATCTTACGGGAGCTAATTTAAAATCAGCACAACTGAAAATGGCTACTATTACGGGTGCTAACCTTACGGGTGTTAACCTCAATGGTGCTAATTTGGATAATGCCAATGGCGATGGTGTGAACTTAAGTGGTGCGGACTTAACCGACGCTGACTTAAGCCAAACAAGCTTGACTCGTGCGGTTATGAAGGCAGCAAAGCTTAATAATGCCACCTTGCTCTACGCTAATCTGACAAGTGCTGATTTAAGTGGAAGTGATTTTAGGAACGCTATATTAAAAGGCGCAGGATTGAATCGTGCAAACTTAAGCGGGGCAAATTTTGAAGGTGCGGACTTAAGAACCGCAAAATTAGCGTCTGCTAACCTTACCCAAGCGAAACTCACCCAAGCAAAACTGTCCTCTGCCTATCTACATGGTGCTAACCTAACGGGTGCTAATTTAGATGGTGTTGACTTACGTCAAGCGCTACTCCGTACTGCGAACTTGACAAATGCCAGTCTGATTGGTGCAACCCTAGAAAGTGCCAACCTGATTGAAACTCAGCTTAACAGTGCAAATTTAACTTACACAAACTTGAGACAGTGCGACTTGAGGGGGGCAAACTTGACAGGTGCTAACTTGAGTTATGCCAACTTAAGTCAAGCTGATTTGAGACTAGCTTCCCTGGTTGATGTTAATTTGAAAGAGGCTAATCTGGATGATGCAAAGCTTGCGGGAGCGATCGGACTGTCTCAGTAGTATTTAATTAATTAGTAAATTTTTCCAGATCAGGCATCAGGGCTGTTAGACTATCGCCAAGCGTACCAATAAAAGCCGTCGCTTTTTGGGAATTAGGAAAAATTAGCGCTATCCTACCCAATCATTGAAAATGCTGGCATTCGTCCATTGGGCGTGAATCGCTTTGTGTCTTGGCTTGTAGTCTTGGGTGTATTTGAAAAAACTTAAACTGCCGGATAGTTCTATCTACCAATAGAAGAGTGTAGTGGAGTTAGTCAATCGATAGCATCAGGGAAACATCTGTGAGACTATAGCCAGAAGTTCCCTATCCTGTTTGTCTTGGCGTCAACTGCCACATCTTGACAGTTTGTCTAATCTTGCGATGCCAAGGTTCCTCTGCTCACCCATCGCATCTCCATCTATGCAATTGAGAAATTTTCTACGTCGGACAAAAATTGTTGCTACGATTGGTCCTGCAACCAGTCATCCGGATGTTCTTAAGGAACTGATTAAAGCTGGTGCGACAACGTTGCGGCTTAACTTTTCCCACGGCACTCATGAAGATCACCAGCGCAGTATTCGCCTAATTCGACAAACTGCGTTTGAACTGAATCAACCTGTCGGGATTTTACAAGACTTACAAGGTCCCAAAATCCGTTTGGGTAAGTTTGAGAACGGTTCGATTATTCTCAATAAAGGCGATCGCTTTACTTTAACTAGTGAGCTGATGCCTGGTACTCAAGAAATCAGTTCAGTCAGCTACGATCCTCTTGCTGATGAAGTCCCGAATGGGGCAACGATCATGTTAGATGATGGCAAGGTTGAGATGCAAGTCGAAGAAGTAGACCGCGTGAAACGCTGCTTGCACTGTCGCGTTGTCGTTGGTGGTCCCTTGTCCAACAACAAAGGCGTTAACTTCCCCGGCGTATATCTGTCCATCAAAGCGATGACCGATAAAGACCGCCATGATTTAATGTTTGGTCTGGATCAAGGTGTAGACTGGGTTGCTCTCAGCTTTGTCCGCAACCCCCAGGATGTCCTGGAAATCAAAGAACTAATTGCCAGTGCCGGGAAACAAGTTCCGGTAATTGTCAAAATCGAAAAACACGAAGCAATCGAGCAAATGGAGGCAATTCTCTCTCTTTCCGATGGTGTCATGGTTGCCAGAGGCGACTTAGGTGTTGAATTGCCAGCAGAAGATGTCCCCATCCTCCAAAAGCGACTAATTGCCACCGCTAACCGCCTGGGTATCCCGGTAATTACCGCCACCCAAATGTTAGATAGCATGGTGAGTTCACCTCGCCCTACCCGCGCCGAGGTGTCCGATGTCGCCAATGCGATCCTTGATGGCACCGATGCCGTTATGCTTTCCAATGAAGCGGCGGTAGGAAAATATCCCGTTGAAGCAGTGGAGACAATGGCACGAATTGCCGCGCGTATTGAACAAGAACAAATTGGGCTGAAGGTAAAGGACACTAAGCGCTCAATTCCTAATGCAATTTCTTTTGCCGTCGGTCAAATTGCCGAACAATTGCAAGCGGCGGCAATTATGACCCTAACCAAAACTGGGGCAACGGCGCGAAATGTCTCGAAATTCCGCCCCTACACGCCAATCCTTGCGATTACTCCCCATGTGGATGTCGCACGACAATTACAACTAGTTTGGGGCGTCAAACCCTTGCTAGTCTTAGATTTACCCTCAACCGGTCAAACCTTCCAAGCGGCGATTAATGTCGCTCAAGAAAAGCAACTCTTGGCAGAAGGCGATTTGGTCGTGATGACTGCCGGGACACTCCAGGGCGTGCCAGGCTCAACTGACTTAATTAAAGTTGAGATGGTTACTGCTGTGCTGGGACAAGGCATTGGCATTGGTCAAGGTTCCGTGAGTGGTCTTGCCCGTGTCGCCCATAATGCCCTAGAAGTGGGAAACTTTAACCCTGGAGAAATTCTTGTTGTCCCATCAACTAATGCAGATTTTGTCGATTTAATTCGCAAGGCAGGTGGCATAATTACCGAGGATGAAAGTTTAAGTTCTCATGCGGCAATTATTGGGTTGCGTTTGGGAGTACCAGTCATTGTCGGTCTGAGGAATGCCACCAAAATTATTCGCGATGGGGCAATTTTAACTTTGGACACCCATCGCGGCTTGGTTTATTCCGGTGCAATGAGCGCCAGTTCTCCGAGTGGGGCGGTGACGGTTTAGCGCTGGGATTCAACCCAGATTACCGTTTTTGCCGAAAAATGTTGTGCTGAATTATCATCCCCTCTCTTGATTTTGAGTGAGGGGAATTTCTTATAATTTCCGGGAGGAAAGAAGGCGGATTAGGGTTGATTGCCAATAATAATTAAGTAGGACTCTCTCGCCTCCAACCTCTGTTAATCAGAGGTAATGCCCACAAGCTGTGTTTTCAAACCCCCCAGATCCCCCAGCCCCGCGATGATTTTTGCGGAGAAAATTCAAAGTTCCCCTTTATCAGGAGGATTTAGGGGGATCTTCACCCAGGATAACGAAGCGAAAAGAGTTTGAAAACACTTCCTCGCGGCCTCAGCCATGTCAAGAGAGTCGATGCGCCCGTCCAACTCACTCTCTCATTAAATTATGGCTAAATTTTGCTCTCAACTTTACAGTAGTGCTGCCCTAGTGCTAGCTTTGGCAACCGGCTGTTCATCACTATCATTGCCCAACATCACCATAAATAAATCTCCAATCACCCGTCCGGTTGTCTCGGTTCAAGCACAACGCAACTGTGTTAAAGTTGACCCGTTTGCCAAGGCAATCGACAGAGCAAGAAGCGCCGCAACTTTGGCACAATCAGCACAATCAGCAAAAGAGTGGGATTTAGTAACTTTACAATGGCTAGAAGCGATCGCAAGTATGCAAGCGGTTGGACTCGATAATCCCAGACGCGCTTATGCCCAAAAAAAAGTTGCTGAATATTCCCAAAACCTAGCAGTTGCCCGCCAAAAAGCCGCAAGCTTAACAACTCAATTGCCGTTCACTAGTTTCAATAACCAAATCTTTGATGAACAATTACGACTTTATTTATCTTACGTTTCCGCTTTTGGGTCGCCGGATGTTTTAATTATCGGTAGTTCCCGTGCTTTAGTTGGTGTCGATCCGCAAGCCTTACAACAAGCCCTAGCCGCACAAGGCAAAAGTGGACTCAGAGTCTTCAATCTTGGCATCAATGGGGGAACCGCTCAAACCGTTGATTTACAACTACGGCAAATCCTCACCCCCGACAAACTGCCCCGCTTAATTCTCTGGGCGGATGGGGTACGGGCGTTTAACAGTGGACGACCCGATCGCACTTACAATAGTTTGATTGCTTCTGCCGGATACAAGCGGATACAAGCGGGTACTCGCCCCAGCCTTCCCCAAAGTCCACTTCAAACGATTGATAGCTGCGAAGACATTCCAGGGACAGCACTTTCCAATGCCAAAACAGAACCCTTGCTTGCTTCAGCCCGCTTGGTGATTGATCTGGAGCCATTCCAGACATCTTCTGAGACAACAAATAACCCTGTTCCCCCCGAACCCTTACTTTTAACTCAGGCAACTGGCACATCCGTACCCCAGCGCCTGACAACTGATTATAGTAGCGCTGCCATCGATGCTAATGGTTTTCTGCCGATTAATAGCCGCTTCGATCCCAACCTTTACTATCAGAAAACGCCGCGAGTGGCGGGGCGCTTTGATAGTGATTATCAGCCCTTTAGTTTCTCAGGAATGCAAGCTGTTGCTTTGAATTCGATTAAGACATTTGCAAAGCAGCAAAAAATTGACTTAGTTTTCGTTAATTTACCCCTTACCGACGACTACTTAGATCCGGTGCGCCAAAGTCGCGAACAGCAATTTCAGCAGTCAATGCAGGGACAAGTCGATGATGGATTTGTGTTTATAAACTTAGTTCGGCAATGGCCGACTCAATATCAATATTTTACTGACCCCAGTCATCTTAATCGCAATGGGGCAGCAGCGGTTGCAAAGTTGCTTGCCGCTAACAGTCAGATTCCTTGGCCGCAACCGCGCCCTTAGTCTTGGTAAAGTTTGTCCTCGATTTCAGATAATTTTTCATCAATTTCAAAATGGTTAAATTGATCCCAACGATTTGCGATCGCTAAAATGTCGCCAATAATGGAATGGGCATTTTGTGAATAAGCAATTTCCGATGTTCCCCATGAACCCTGAGCGATCGCGGTATGCTCAATAATGGCAAGGCTTTGCTCTAGTTCTTTCCGAGCATCTTGAAGTAATTGTCCTAGTCGTTGGGCATTTCGTTTGCTTGCTTTAACTTGTTGACGGGTAAGCAACATAGTGATTTTTTGAACTCTACTGTTGATACTTCAACAATAAAAAGCTTCGATCCGTAGAGAAATTACACTATGCAACTTTGTCAAGTGACTGTCTGCTTTGGATGATTGCCCGCAGTTTGAAACCTAGGGCTACACAAACTCTCGTCCGCCTGCGCCGCCTACATTAAATAGTGTCGGCTTTTTATTGTGTAGCCGATAACTTTATTCACCAGGACTTAATTTAAACGCTATCTGTGACACTACTAAAATTGAACGCCTTCACCCGCACCCCAGGCACGACACTACTGCCATAACGTTGCACCGTACTTAGAGCATCAACCGCCCCTAACATCTGGGGTAGGCTTTGGTTAAAGCGCAAATTTTTAATCGGGTAGGCAATCTGACCATCCTCAATCCAGAATGTACCATCGCGGGTCATCCCAGTCACCTCCAGGGTGCGGGGATTAACATAACGCACGTACCAAGCGCGATTGACTAAAATTCCTCGCTCAGTTTGGGAAATCAAGTCAGCAAGGCTTTGATCAGATCCAGTCATGACAATGGGAAACATCGCGCCCGTCGGCTCTTTGCCTTGTTGTTGCGCCCAGTAGCGTCCGTAGGATAAGGTTTGAGGCACACCATCCTTAATTACGTTGGTGTAGTAATTACTCAACCCATCGCCAAAGCTAGTCCCCAATTGTAATAGGGGATGAGCGGGATTGCGTTGTACCTGCACCAAAGGGCTAAACATCTGCTCACCGACGCGGTTGCCGATGGGTTTGCCCGACTCGTCGCTACGGGACATAAACGATCGCCCTTCATCCGCTGCCCTGGCATCTAAATTCCAAATTACCCAGCTCAATAAATCGCTGAAAGCCGCGCCATCAAAGACGACTGGATAGACGCCTGGTTTGATTTCACGGGGACTACGGGATGCTAAAGCACGTTCAATTAACTGCTCAGTAAGAGATTCTATCGGCAACTGGTCGATCGCATATGCCGTGCGTTGCCCCCAACCAGAACCATCTTCAAGTCGCGCCGTAAAGCTAAAATCAGCCTCGGTTGCGCGATCTTGAGCGAGTAACCCTAGCGAGTTCCCCACTACCCGCACAAACGCTTCTGTACTAAGGGTTCCAGACCCCTCAACCCCGGCTTTTCCGCTCAATGCACATACACGTTGCACGATTTCTCCCCGCTCGATGGGCGAAAAGGCGGCTGTTTTAGAGTCAAAAGCTGGTGTACGATCCTCATAAGTTTGAGGTTCCAACAACGGCATCCATTCCGGATCTTCTGGGGCAATCCGGGCGAGTTCTTGAGAGCGTTGGATGGTTTCTTTAATCGCTTCTGGATCTAAATCGGTTGTGGAACTCGATGCACTTTTTCTACCGAAATAGCTGGTAACGCTGAGGTTCAGTCGAGTCCGACTAATGTTCTGCGTCATCTGATTTTCCGAGTAGCGACTGAGGGATTCTTCGCCTGTAGTAAGACTGACAAAGACTCCTTCTGCCTCGGATTGTTTGATGACGTTTTCGACTATGGATAAGACTTGATCTTCACTTAAAAGTGTGGGTGCTGTTGCTAGAGTCATGATCTTTCTCCAATTGGTCAGGGTTCGGATATGGGATGAAATAGTCTGCCTAATCTTTTAAATTTCTAAATCCTTTTCCCTGTGGCTTTTTCGACTTATTAAAGTTGTGTACAAAGAAAAATGAAGGAACCTCATCCAACGTAGACATGGCTAGAACTGGAACTTTGTCAGGCCAGTGGAAGTTTTCTATGGCTGGTTTTGCTGCTTCCCACAGTGTTTTGCCAGTGGCTTTGCTGAAAGCCTCTTTCACTACTCTTTCACAATCCTCCTCTGGTACATAACTACAATCCGTTTTATCTTGTTTTCCTAGGTCAATCATTGTGACCATGCCAGATCCATGTTCTAGGACTAATCCTACAAATGCTGAATACACAAGCTTCTGATTTTTTTGTAGGTACTTCCGGTAAACGTTGGCATTGGAACTACGCGGACTGGGCGTTATTGCAACAAGCTTCTTCAATTCACTGGCAACGGGAACCAGCATTATGTCATTAATGGCAAAATCAATTTCCAATATATTCATGATCCTCCCCCAATCTGAATATTCCGCACCCGCACTGGCACACAGGCATGAGTCATCTGGGCAATCTGCATTGGTTCACCCTTGCCACACATATTAGTACCGCACTGTTCGCGCTCTGAGGCAGGTCCCACAGCATCAACACTGTTCCAAAAGTCGGTCGTCATCGCTTGATAAGTAACATCCTTTAACATCCCGACAACTTTGCCGTTTTCCACTTTCCAGAAGGCATCCCCGCCAAACTGGAAGTTCCGCCGCTGCTGGTCTATGGAAAAACTGCCGATGCCGTCGATTAAAATACCATCTTCTGTATCTGCAATCATCTGCTCTAAGGTTGCTGTATGACTGCCGCCGTCGGGTCCCGGTTCTAGTCCCAGATTAGGAATACGTACCATCGGCACACTTGACCAACTATCGGCGTAGGCGCTACCGTTGCTCGTCGGACGACCGAGGCGATAAGCGGTTTCCCGATCAGTGAGATAGTCTACTAATACGCCATCCTTGACAACATACCAATCTTGTGCTGGCACACCTTCGTCGTCATAAGCCATCGTACCGCGTCCGGCGGGTTGGGTGCGATCGCCTTTGAAGTTCACCCAAGGTGCGCCATATTGCAGTTTGCCGAGTTTTTCCGTAGTCGCGAAGCTTGTGCCGGCAAAGTTCGATTCGTAGCCGTATACTCGATCCAGTTCTGTCGGATGTCCTACAGATTCATGGATTGTGAGGAATAGGTTAGTCGGTTTGAGGATCAAGGTGCTACGGATGCCAGATGGACCTTTGGGTGCGTGAACTTTTTCGATGGCTTCTTCGGCAACTCGTTCTACCTGACTCAGCAGGTCGGTTGCGTTAATATGCTCGTAACCGATGTTTAGGGGTGGACGTTCGTAACTGCGACTTTGAGCATCATTATTAGCGATCGCAGTACAACTAAATCCTGGATAACTACGATAAATTGTTTGTTGAATTAATGAGCCTTCTGTAGAAGCAAAAGTCTTATCTTCGCGGGTGAAACGTAGATAAGAAGATGCTTTTTTGATACCGCGCTCGCCATATGCTAATAGTTGCTCATTCAGACGCAGTAATAAGTCAGCTTTCTCAGTAATTGGGACGCTGAAAGGATCAATTTCAATTGGAGTTATGTAAGTATCACGGTAGGCTTCAACTGGCGCTAATTGTACTTTGGTTTGTTGAGAGAGACGGCTACCTTTGGCAATATCGACAGCGAGAGCAACAATGCGTTCAACTTCAGTAGGTGTTTTCAGGGGACTAGCGGCGAAACCCCAAGCACCATCGAGGAGGACTCGTACACCAAAACCGGAACTAACATTATCGGCGAGTTGGCTTAAAGAGCGATCGCGGGCGTAAAGGCTTTGAGTGCGATAATTGCCAAAACGGACATCTCCATATTCGCATCCGGCACGGGTAATTAACTCTATTGCTAATGTAGCAAGGTCTGTCGCGGTAGTAATTGGTGCAGGCGCTTGTACCATAGGAATTCTCTTACGGATTTATCTCGTATTGTAACGATTGCACTGGCTCTTCATGGGTACGAGTGTTTGAGCAGTTTTTCAATAAAAATTCTGTGATAGCGCACCGGGAAGCGATCGCGTCCATCGCTTGGTTTCGGTAGTTGGAGCTGCCGTTTTAGCAAAGGTATTGGCTGATGAGCAAGCAGCAAGATAGATTGAAAAAGCAAGATTTGCCTTTACCTTAGTTTGATGTATTTTGTTTAGTCCTTAGTCTTTAGGAGTTGTTCCGTGAAAGCTCGTGACTTTATCAAACCAGGTGAAAACGTAATAGTCATTTTTACACACGGTCTTCACTTTGACCCCGGTGATGGCAGTACTGGTTCAACTGGTGAGTGGAAGATTGATCCAAATCGTTCAGTTGACCGCGTTATTATCTATCTTCGCAA
>CADCTM010000143.1 GCA_902805485.1 uncultured Coleofasciculus sp.
AAATTATATTGAGTCGATGAGCTATTGTGTACCAGAGGTGAAAAGGAATTTGAGATTGCTCATCGCACTAGAGCTAACAGCGACCGAGCCGTAAAAAAGCGATTAAATAGAAAAATAATTCCACGATTAGTGCAAAAGATAACAGCAGGCGCGGACGCACTCGAAATCTCCGCCGTTGCCGATCTCGTTGTTCAATAGCTAAAAACACTCACTTATTTTGTCGGGACGCAAGGAGAATCAGGATGGCGATGGGGAGTATTCGTATCAGTCTTATGATCAGTGCCACGCTGCTGGGGTTATTGCCCGTGTCAAAAGCAATTGCTGAGGTCTTAAGCCAAACAGAAAATCAGCAGGTTTTGGCTCAAAATGAGCTTGATGGCAGTCAATCTGTTCCGTCCTACATCGGTGATCCACCGCCTCCTGTGAATAAGGTGTTACCTCCTGATCGCTTGCGGCAAGAGGTTGAACCCCTACCGAAAGATTTTCGCGTCAGCGCCTTGCAACCCGACTTTACAGGCGACTTGTGGGTGGGTTCGTGGTTGGGGTTGGCACGGATTAATCCAAATACCGGACGTTTACTTGCACGAATTAGCCTTCCTAACTACACAATTGGGGCGTTAGCGCAAGATCGTGTAGGGAGAATTTGGGCAGGAACCTATGAAGGTTTGTTACGTGTTGATCCTCGCAGTAATGAAGTTACAGCACAAAACTTTACGCTTCCTTCTAATCGAGTTTTGTCTTTATTAACTGACCGTCGCGGATATCTTTGGGTGGGAACTGATCGCGGTTTATCCTTAATTAGTCCCGATCAAGGCTTATTAATGACAACGGTGCAAAGACTTCCCGGTGTTAGCGCCAATGCTCTTACTTTAGATAAGCAAGGTCAGCTATGGGTGGGTACTTTAGAAGGTTTGGTACGTGTGGATACGGCTAGTGCTTTAGTTATCGGTCGGATCAACGATTTACCAGGAACAACTGTACAAACGCTTGCCCTTTCACCCGATGGAATGCTTTGGGTGGGAACTCCTAACAGCTTACTCGTAATTAATCCTCGAACTCGTGAAGTCATGCGTTCTGTGACACCCTTACGGGGACGCATTGTGACTTCTATACGCTTTGCCCAAGATAAAAGTGTTTGGGTTGGTACAAATGAAGGGTTGTTTAAACTAAAACCCGATAGTGGGGCAGTACTCGGTACTGTGCCCAACCTGCCTTCTAGTGATATTCTTTCCCTGTCGCCTGATACGGGGAATAAGGTATGGGTGGGAACGAGTGAAGGACTAGCTTGGGTGAGTTTAACGACTGGTCAAGTTAGACCGCATTTGGCTTTTGTGCGAAATCCTCCTTCAAGTTATTAGGATTGTGGGACACTGATTGACATGGCTATTACCACCCAGCAACTAATTCAATTCAAGCAACAGGGGCGTTCGATTGTGGCGCTAACTGCTTGGGATTATGCGATCGCTCAATTATTAGATGCGGCTGGGGTGGATATTATCTTAGTGGGGGATTCCTTGGCGATGGTGACGCTGGGCTATCCCACAACACTCCCTCTGACTCTTGATGAAATTTTGCACCATGCTAAAGCGGTGCGTCGGGGGGTGAAGCGGGCATTCCTGATGGTCGATTTACCGTTTTTAAGTTATCAGGAAAGTCCCCAACAAGCGATGCATTCAGCGGGTCGAGTTTTGAAGGAAGCTGGCGCTCAAGCGGTGAAGCTGGAGGGAGGACATCCAGTGATGGTTGATACCGTGGGGCGTTTGACGGCGGCGGGAATTCCGGTTATGGGTCATATTGGCTTGACGCCGCAATCGGTGCATCAGCTCGGCTACCGACAGCAAGGGAAGAGTGCCGAGGCGGGGGAGCGGATTTTTGCAGAAGCGATCGCACTGGAACAAGCTGGGGCGTTTGCGATGTTACTAGAACATATCCCAATGGAACTTGCCGCGCGGATTACCCAAAAACTTTCTATTCCGACAATTGGCATCGGTGCTGGTTCCCACTGCGATGGTCAGGTATTAGTTACGGCTGACCTGCTTGGGCTTTCGGAGCGACTGCCACCCTTTGCCAAGTCTTATGCAAATTTGCGACAAGTAATTACCCAGGCGGTGCAGGACTATAGTCATGAGGTTCGCGAGGGACAATTTCCTGCTGAAAGCTAGCGTTTGCAAGGGTTTCAATCATTAAAGGGAAATTAATTCCATGACACGTGCTTTTTGCCGAGATATATCTTGAGCTATTCTACGGAAAATTAGGGCTTTCAGCTTGCTAAAACCTTAATTTTGCTAAAATTGCATAAGTTATGGCAATAATACCATTGTATAGCATTTTACAAAATCTCAATTAAGGTATTAACTTTTTAGTAAAAAACCTTAATAATGACGAGGCTTGAATACTGTTTAGAGAGCCGATGACGCTTATCATAGACATCTAGGCTTGACCTTTAAAAATCCCGACAATCAAGCCCACCTTACTTATCGGCAACTATGCGAACTTATTATTGCGGCGAAGTTAGAAAAGAACAGATTGGAGAGACCGTTACCCTGTGTGGATGGGTAGACCGTCGCCGCGACCACGGAGGCGTGATTTTTTTAGATTTACGCGATCGCACAGGACTAATCCAAATTGTCAGCGACCCCCAACGTACGCCAGATTCCTATCAGGATGCTGAGGCGATGCGGAATGAATACGTTGTTCAAATTACAGGGCGAGTCACGGCACGTCCCGAAGACTCATTGAATCCTAAATTGCCAACAGGTGAAATTGAAATTTACGCCGACAAAATTGAAGTCCTGAATGCGGTTCGCAAGCAGCTACCGTTTCAGGTTTCAACCGCTGATACAGAGACAGTACGAGAAGATTTGCGGCTGAAATATCGGTATTTGGACTTAAGACGCGATCGCATGAGTCGTAACCTCCAATTGCGTCACCAAGTCGTAAAAGCGATCCGCCGTTACTTAGAAGATGAGCAAGGCTTTATTGAAGTGGAAACTCCAATTCTGACACGCTCTACTCCCGAAGGCGCAAGAGATTACTTAGTACCTTCTCGTGTAAATCCTGGGCAATGGTACGCCTTACCACAATCACCGCAACTGTTTAAACAACTACTAATGGTTGCCGGATTTGACCGCTATTATCAAATTGCACGTTGCTTCCGAGATGAAGACTTACGCGCTGATCGACAACCGGATTTCACGCAGTTGGACATGGAAATGAGTTTCATGTCTCAAGATGAAATTCTTGATCTCAGTGAAAAGTTAGTTTGTCATATTTTTAAAGCTGTTAAAAACATTGACCTGCCGCGTCCTTTCCCTCGCCTTACTTATGCCGATGCGCTGGAACGTTATGGTAGTGATAAGCCGGATACGCGCTTTGGTTTGGAATTAGTTAATGTTTCCGATTTACTGAAAGATTCGGGGTTTAAGGTATTTTCAGGTGCGATTTCTTCCGGTGGTATTGTCAAGGTTTTACCGATTCCTGGCGGTAACGAAACGATTTCCAACGTACGGATTAAACCCGGTGGTGATTTGTTCAAAGAAGCAAATGAGGCGGGCGCAAAAGGTTTGGCATACATTCGGGTTCGGGAAAATGGCGAAATCGATACGATTTCAGCAATCAAAGATAATTTAACCCAAGCCCAAAAACAGGAGCTATTAACTCGGACAGGTGCAACAGCAGGCACCCTTCTACTATTTGCTGCAGATTCGGTAAATACGGTTAATAAAACCCTGGATCGATTGCGTCAATTTATTGGCTCACAGTTAGGATTAATTGACCCAAATAAGAATAATTTACTTTGGGTGACTGAGTTTCCCATGTTTGAATGGAATACAGAAGACAAACGCTTGGATGCATTACATCATCCGTTTACCGCACCCCATCCTGATGATTTGGACGATTTGAAAACCGCAAGAGCGCAAGCATATGACTTGGTTTACAATGGCTTTGAAATCGTCAGTGGAAGCTTGAGAATTTATCAACCAGAACTCCAACAGCAGGTATTTGAAACGATTGGCTTATCCCCAGAAGAAGCTCAGAGTAAATTCGGGTTTTTACTAGAAGCTTTTGAGTACGGGACACCGCCTCATGGTGGACTTGCGTATGGGTTAGATCGCTTGGTGATGCTGCTAGCTGGAGAAGAGTCAATTCGGGATGTGATTGCTTTTCCGAAGACGCAACAAGCACGCTGTTTGTTAACTGAAGCACCAGCGAGTGTGGATGCCAAGCAGTTGAAGGAATTGCAGGTGGCTTCTACTTATAAGCCGAACTCCTCGATACGGCGAGAGGAGTAAGAATTCCAGTTCCTCCTTCTCTTGTCGGGAGGGAGGCTGGGGGTTAGGTCTATCTTCGCAACAAGTTTATTAGGATAGAATTACCAATCTTGGTAAGGCTTTTGAATGCCCAATATTCTTGCTCAAAATTGATCGCGCCAGCACTGCTGCTCTTATGAGCGCCAATC
>CADCTM010000144.1:0-2383 GCA_902805485.1 uncultured Coleofasciculus sp.
AATTACTTAAACAAATTAAAGTTTAACAATTAGCAATAAGCTTCAGTAAAATTGCTGATTTTTTCTGGCTGTACTATTAACAAAATCAGTAATTAAACGTAAGCAAAGAATAAAGATATCACGTTGAAATCCTCAAAATGTTTAGCCCTTTAACTTTTCTCGTGCCAGTTGGCGCAAATTAATCGCATCTCGATTGTTGGGATCGATTTGCAGCGCCTTATCCATAGAAGCGATCGCCAATCTCACTTGCCCAAGCTGCCAAAGTGCTGCGCCTCGGTTCGCCCAAGCATCGGCAAAACTTGGCTTAAGCGTCGTTGCTTTATCTAGCGCGGCAACCGCCTCAGAAGCACGACCAACCTTCAGCAAGGCAACGCCCTGGTTATTCCAAGCTTCCGCAAAATCCGGCTTCAAGGCAGTTGCTTGCTCATAAAGTTTTAGCGAGTCTGCAGGACGCTGTTCTTGATCCAGGGCATTACCCTTACTCCACAAGGCTTCTGGGTAATTCGGGTTAAGTGCCAGCGCTTCATTGCAAGCCGCGATTGCCATCTCTGATTGCTGCAAAGAATTCAAACTATAACATCGACCCCAATGAGCCTCTGCACTTGGCTTCCGGGCGATAACCTGGTCGTAAAGGTCGATCGCTTTTTGATATTGTGCACCTTTCCGCAAGCGATCAGCTTGGCTCAAAAGTTCTGACAGCGCAGGTTCTGAACGCACAGGAGAAGCGATCGCTATAGGTTTTGCAGGCGCAGGTTTCGCGGGCGCAGGCGCAGCAGGCGCGGGCGTAGACACAGCCGGGGTTGTTGCCACAGGACTACGAGGAGATGGCGAAGCAGACTTCTCAACAGCACTACTGCTAGGAGTTACCGTCGGCATCGTAGTTGCAGAAGGTGTGGGTGTGTTAGAAGGCGTTACGGTAGGACTTGCCGTTATTGTTGTGGGAGAAGGCGAGACCGATGGTTTAACTGTAATTACCGTCGGACTCTCAACGGCAGATTGACTATTCGTAGCCCCTTGCGTCACAACTTGAGGCGAGAAAACAGTCTTCGCAATTAATATGCTTGCCCCCCCTCCCAAGGCAGCAAGAACTGCCAAAGGCAGCCAAAACCGTTTTTGCCTTACCTCTGATGAAGGAGGCATTGGCGTCGAATATCCCGAAGACCAAGAACTTGTCGGTGCTGCCGAACCCGTACGAGATGAAGAGGGCGGTTGAACTTCCGCTTGGGCGGGTATCCAGAGATTAGTGGATGATGCCCCGCTTTGAGACTCGCTTGCACTGATAGAGGAAGACGATTGTAATTCCTGCCTGGGCGGCACTTCTGGAACGATTGCCGTTGTCGCAGACGTGTAGTCAGGTGATTCTATATCAGGGAGGTTTTTGAGTGCTAAGAGCGCTTCTGCGGCAGTTGGGTAGCGAACCCGGAAGTCGTACCGCACCATCCGGTCAAGAATTGCCGCGAGTTCCGGACTAACTTGCTTGGCATGAACCTGCCAGTTGATTTCGCCAGTTTCCGAGTCTTCGCTCAAGCGCCTAGGGTGAACTCCGGTTAATGCCTGAATTCCCACAATGCCAACGGCATAAATATCACTACTAAAGCGAGGATTTCCGCCTAATTGTTCCTTTGGAGTATACCCTTGGGTGCCGATAGAAATCGTCTTAGTCTGTCCGTTTTTACGATTGACAACTTGTGTACTTGCCTGCTTTACGGCACCAAAATCAATCAATATGATTTTGCCGTCCTGTTGGCGGCGGATCAAGTTAGAGGGTTTGATGTCACGGTGAATAACCTGCTCTTGATGGACAAACGTAAGGACTTGCAGAATATCCTGTAACAACGCAACAACCCGCGCCTCTGGCCAAGGATGCCCTCCGGCTAATTCCTGCGTCAGCAGTTCTCCTTCAATCAGTTCCTGAGCGAGATAAAATTCCTGATTGTCCTCAAAGTGAGCCAGCAAGCGGGGAATTTGGTCATGGTTGCCTAATTCGTACAAAACTTGGGCTTCGATGTCAAACAGTCGTCTTGCCGTTTCCAAACTGTTCGCGTCAGTCGCTTGAGGTTTGAGCTGTTTGACAACACATTGAGGATGTCCTGGTAGGTGCAAATCTTGTGCTAAAAAGGTTTGACCAAATCCACCAGCTCCCAATTGGCTAATAATTTTATAACGCCCACCGAGAGGTTTATCTGGGTTTGTCGGTTGAAATAGATGTAAAAATTTCAAGCCCATATTCCCTCCTCTTGAGGGCGATTACTGTTATGTTTGCCGACTTTTTAAGATGGTATCTGATACGGCAGATCGGGTTAAGATGCCTATGGTAACAAGTTTAAAGCGTTGATGGTGTCATCCTTCCACTGACGACCAGACGTGAGAGCAATGGTTGAGG
>CADCTM010000144.1:2410-4457 GCA_902805485.1 uncultured Coleofasciculus sp.
TGGGAGTATTGGGGAAAGGCGATCTTTGTTTTTTACTCGGTCGTTTGGAATCTATTCCTCGACAGCAATTATTCTCGATGACCGCGTTTAATAATGAGCTAGTACTCTTTGCAATGAGCGATTTATTTGGTTATTTTTCGTCCAAGTTTTAAGTAATCACGAATCGAGTTCATAAAACCTTGTTGAGAACGCGCTACAAAAGTACTCCTCCGCCGACTTGCCTCAAATAGGGCAGGAGGGACAATTTTTGGACTAGGGGTTGGCATTAGACGCACCCAAAATAATTGATGTTTATCCTGCCCTTACGCTCTTTCTCGAACCCCTAACCTTAACAATACTGGCTTGGTTGTTCTTCAAGGAGCAACTAGGTTTATTAGGGCTGTTGGGTGAATTGCTGTTGCTGGGCGCGATTATTCTATTATTCAGAAACAATTCCTAAAATAATCCCCTGATACAGGAGGCAGAGTCTGTGCAGACTTGCCTTCATTAGCTTTGTTTCTAACGGTTGAGATTTCCCCCGGAATCGGCGCTACAAGGGTAATTGGACTACTTTTAGCTCCCCTAAAAAGGGTGGTTTGGGGGGAGCGACAACGCCCAAACACCGACGTTGCTCAGTCCTAAAAACTCACAAAGAACCACTGAAGGAAAATACCAGTCATTAATAAACAGAAAATTCCCGCAACACCTGCTAAAGGTTTTTTCCCCAAACCCGTCATCCAAATCGGACCTTGATCTGTATAGGAAAGTAGTGCTGCCGTATCCAGACAAGTTAAGCCCCAAATCCAACCAGTGTGAAGTCCCCAAGCTAAACCGAGGCTCCCACCATCTACCTGACGTGCCAGTACTAATACCATCCCCATCAGCCATAATCCTGGCAATTGAGGAAGCGTCTCTTGTTGCTCCCAAACCAGATGT
Source organism: uncultured Coleofasciculus sp. (assembly GCA_902805485.1). Classification (GTDB taxonomy): domain Bacteria; phylum Cyanobacteriota; class Cyanobacteriia; order Cyanobacteriales; family Coleofasciculaceae; genus CADCTM01. Next base: position 3,326 of record CADCTM010000144.1, read on the forward strand.
AGGAGTGCAAAAATAATGCTAGAAATTGCGGCAGCGATCCAAACTGAATAGTCCTTTGCCAGTGTATTGAGTAAGAAGCCCCGAAAAATTAGCTCTTCTATCGCACCAATCCCCAGCCCTAAAAATAGTATTGGCAAAAATATCTGGGTCAGTTGCGGCAAGTTTTCTAAATGCCACTTAATCCAGCCAAGTCTCCACTGACCAAGAAATACAATTATTAGGCTCAGAACTCCTAAGCATAGCCCTATTCCCAAGGACTTCAAAACTGTAAATTTCCAGTCCAAGCCGTAATTGGAAAAAGATACCCCATCTACCCAAGAAGCCCCCCATAAAATCAGGGGGGCAATTAGGTAAAGTGTGGCTAATAAGGGTAGCTTTTGCTCTGCTGCTAGTGGTTTATCAGGATGCCATTTTAGAAATATAGCGATCGGAATTGCCAAAGGCAGCCACAAAGCTACCCAAGCCACGAAAAAAATCGCTACTTTTACAAGAGCAGTTGATGTCATTAGTGACACCAACCACAAATTAGTTGCCTGATCGAAGTTAGCCATTGGCGGGATCGGCAAATTGCGAGGAGCTACAGATTTTTACTTACGCGGCGCAGGTGTAAAGGATGGATAAGGGCAACCCATCCTTAAGAGAATCGATTAATCCTCTTCCATTTCCGAATCATCATCGTCTGTCATCTTGCTTGGGTCACTATCCACCTGTTTTAGGTGAATATGCTTGTATCCCAATTTAATTTCAAACTCATCACCCGACTTTAATCCCATTGCCAGAGTGTAGGTTGCACCAATAACAATTTGACCATTTTTATGGACACTTACGCGATATGTCGGTTCACGTCCACGACCATCTTTTGTTCCCTCTGGATCAAGTGGAACACCTTTGGCTGCTAGCACCGCGTCGTAAAAATCTGTTAAATTAACACGGGTCTGGTCGTTTTTAGTTGTAGTGTAATAGCCGCAGCGTTTTGCTGTTTCTCGCCGGGGCAAGTGTGACAGCTCTTTTACTTTTTGAAGCAAGGCTTTGCCAGTCAATGGAGCAGTTGCAATCTCTATCATAATCTCGAAAGATATCCTTTAACTTTCAGGATGGGTATTGGTCATTTCCTACCAAGCTATGAAAGCTC
>CADCTM010000145.1 GCA_902805485.1 uncultured Coleofasciculus sp.
CTTTGACAGAATTGTATCAGTAGCATTTAGCCCAGATGGTAAACGTTTAGCGACAAGTGATGTCATAGGTCAAATTCGCGTTTGGCAAGTTGCGGATGGTCAGCAACTTCTGAGTTTTCAGGGACATAGTAATTGGGTATCAGCGATCGCTTTTAGTCCTGATAGCGCAGCAGTAGCGATATTAGGAGCGTCTGGTCAACTGCTTGCCGTTGCTGGCAGTAGTGATCCAACGGTGAAGCTGTGGGAGGTTAATACTGGACAGTGTGTGCGAATTTTGCAGGGTCATACTTCTTGGGTATCGTCGGTTGCCTTCAGTCCTAATGGTCAAACCCTGGCTAGTAGCAGCGATGACCAAACGGTGAGATTGTGGGAAGTCAGCACGGGCAATTGTCTCCATATTTTGCAGGGTCACACCAATAAGGTGCGGTCAATTGCTTTCAGTCCGGATGGTCAAACCTTAGCTAGTGGCAGTGATGACCAAACAGTGAGGCTGTGGGAAATCACCACTAGGCAGTGTGTCCGAATTTTGCAGGCTCATACCAAGATGGTGCGGTCAGTTGCCTTCAGTCCAGATGGTCAAATTCTGGCTAGTAGCAGTAATGACTCAACCGTAAAACTATGGGATGTCAGTACTGGAAAATGCCTGAAAACTCTCCAGGGACATACTAACGATATAGGGAGAATTGCCTTCAGCCCTGATGGGGAACTGCTTGCTAGCGGCAGTGATGACTCAACCCTGAAGCTATGGGATGTCAGTACTGGGCAGTATGTCCGACTTTTGCAAGGACATACCAACAAGGTGCGGTCGGTTGCCTTTAGCCCGGATGGTAAAACTCTAGTTAGTGCCAGTGATGACTCGACCGTGAGGTTGTGGGAAGTTAACACTGGGCATTCTTTGAGAATTTTGCAGGGTCATACCAGTAGAATGCGATCGGTTACTTTTAGCCCCGATGACCAACTGATTGCTAGTGGCAGTGGCGATCAAATGGTGAGGTTGTGGAAGGCTAGTACTGGACAATGCTTGAAAACTCTACAGGGTCATAGCCAGGGTGTACAATCCGTTGCCTTTAGTCCCGATGGTCAAACCCTAGCTAGCAGTGGCGACCAAATAGTGCGGCTGTGGGAAGTCACTACAGGTCGTTGCCTCCATCTTTTACAGGGTCATCGCAGTTGGGTACAGTGCGTTACCTTTAGTCCAGACGGTCAAACTTTGGCTAGTAGCGGTGGTGACAAAACAGTAAGGCTGTGGGAGGTTACTACAGGTCGTTGCCTCCATATTTTACAAGGTCATGACAGTGAGGTGCGCTTTGTTGTCTTCAGTCGGGATGGTCAAACTTTGGCTAGTGGTAGTCGTGACCAAACGGTGCGGCTGTGGGAGGTTAGTACTGGGCAATGCCTGAACACTCTACAAGGTCATAACAATTGGGTAGAGTCGATTGCCTTCAGTCAGGATGGTCAAACCCTCGCTAGTAGCAGTCTTGACCAAATGGTTCGACTATGGGATGTTCGCACTGGGCAATGCTTGAAAACTTTGCAAGGACAAACCGAATGGGGAGAGTCTATCGCCTTCAGTCGGGATGGTCAAATCTTAGCGGGTGGCAGTGATGGCTCAACCGTGATGTTGTGGGAAGTCAGCACTGGGCAATGCCTACAAACTCTGCGAGGACATACAAATAAGGTTTGGTCGGTTGCTTTTAGTTCCGATGGTCAAACCCTGGTGAGTGGAAGCCAAGATGAGACAGTTAAGATTTGGAATGTCAAAACAGGTGAATGCTTAAAAACGTTAAGAGCCAATCGCCCTTATGAAGGTATGAACATTACAGGTGTGACGGGTTTAGCCCAAGCCCAAACAGCTATGTTGAAAACTTTGGGGGCAGTTGAGGTTTGAAACTGAGAGATCACAGGCAATGCGTTAAGAGAAAATGCAATTCCTACCCTCGGTGAAATTCTTTATGTCCCGATAATGAGAGTAAGTGCTACTAAGGATAATAAGTAGCACTATTCTGCTCGGTTTTAGCAAAACCCGTGAATCAACTGTTGGCGTATGGCGTAAGCAATACAAGACTAGTCGAGGCAATAAGGGTGTTCATGCGATAACCCTAACCGGATGCTACGCGATCGCATTCTCAATATTCTCTTTCTCGTAATCATTTAACCATTTCTCAAAATCACAGTAGACTTGAAAATCTACAACGCTAATCCCTAACCGCTAACAATGAGTGCTGAAATTATTTGTGTCGGAACCGAGTTACTCTTGGGCGATATCCTTAACAGCAATGCCCAATTCTTAGCGCTGGAATTAGCGTCTCTAGGAATTCCTCACTTCTATCAAACCGTGGTAGGAGACAATCCTGGACGTTTAAAACAAGTTTTGGAAATAGCGATCGCCCGCTCTAATCTTCTCATCTTTACAGGCGGTCTTGGTCCAACACCCGATGACCTAACAACGGAAACCATTGCCGATTTTTTCGGTGTTCCCCTAATTGAACGGCAAGATGTCCTTGATGACATCGCCCAGAAATTCGCCAGTCGCGGACGGGAAATGACCCCCAGCAACCGCAAGCAAGCATTAATTCCCAAAGGTGCTGACATTTTACCCAATCCAGGTGGCACTGCCCCTGGCATGATCTGGCAACCCCGCCCTAATTTAACGATTCTTACCTTCCCTGGAGTGCCCACGGAAATGCATCGGATGTGGCGGGAGACGGCTGTTCCTTACCTCAAAAGCCAAGGTTGGGGCAAAGAAATCATTTACAGCCGAACTCTAAGGTTCTGGGGCATTGGAGAGTCGGCTTTGGCGGAAAAAGTCACGCCCTTTTTAGACTTAACTAACCCGACAGTTGCCCCTTATGCTGGTCAAGGACAGGTCAGATTACGAGTTTCGGCAAGGGCAACTTCGGCAACTGACGCCCAACTGCTAATTGAACCGGTGGCGCAACAACTGCGGCAGATTGGCGGGTTAGACTATTTTGGCGATGACGATGATACCTTAGCGTCGGTGGTGGGTGAGCTATTAATCGAGGCGGATGAAACCTTGAGTGTGGCGGAATCTTGTACTGGTGGCGGGTTGGGCAGTATGCTGACGGAGGTTCCAGGCAGTTCCAATTACTTCTTAGGCGGCGTTATCTCATATGACAACTCGGTAAAAGCGTCTGTGCTGGGTGTGAGCCAGTCGGATTTGTATAAAGTGGGGGCAGTAAGTAAAGTGGTGGCAATGCAAATGGCAGCGGGAGTGCGATCGCTTCTTTCTACCCATTGGGGACTGAGTATTACAGGTATTGCTGGTCCCGGTGGCGGTAGTGATACAAAACCGGTTGGTCTTGTTTACATTGGTCTGGCAAAACCGGACGGCACATTAGAATGCTTTAAGTTTCAGTTGGGTCAAAATCGCGGTCGCTCTTCGATTCGTCATGCTAGTGCCTGCAATGCTCTTGACCAACTCCGACGCCGCTTACTTGCCATAAAAGCCGAACGTCAATCGTCACCTGAGTCGATTGATGGGCAATCTGTTGATTTATAACTTAATCTAGATATAGGGTACTACTTCATTAAGCCTGATTTTCAACCCGTCCTTAGTTAGATGGAAATCTGTTTCCCAAGTGTGCTAGTCTTAAATTAATAAGAAATGCAACACTTAGGGGTTTTCGTCTCAGATAGTGTCTGAGAATAAAAAACCAATCTAACGAACCTAAGCGTCAGACTCCTCTCCCAAAGGAGTAAGACAAAGAGCTGTTACGTTTATCCTGTTGTTAAAAGAAAATACAGGTTGTCTCACAGGAGCTTTCTGTTTAATGGATTATATAGAAAAGGTGCTGGAAAAACTTAAGGAATGGGCACGTAAGCTCATTGAAACCCTGTTAGGGCCGGAAACTCAGCCAGAACTTGAACCAATTCCGATTCCAGTTAATGAACGAGGGCGTCGTCGCTAAAGAATTTTTGTGCCTAGCAACACTGAAATTCATTTAAATATTCTGGTTTTACACGGTCCCAATTTAAACTTACTGGGGCGACGGGAGCCTGGTATTTATGGGGCAGTGACTTTGGCTGAAATTAACTCCCGACTAGAGCAGGAAGGAGAGCAACTATCCTGCAAAATTTTTGCATTGCAGTCTAATCATGAAGGCATTCTAGTCGATGCGATTCATGATGCGCTCGAAAAGTATCAAGGAATTTTGATTAATGCTGGCGCTTACACTCATACCAGCATTGCGATACGTGATGCCTTGGCAGGCGTTGCCATTCCTACGGTAGAGGTTCATCTTAGTAATATTTATCAACGTGAAGCCTTTCGACATCACTCATTTATTGCGCCAATCGCAGTTGGGCAAATTAGTGGTTTTGGGGCAGATAGTTATTATCTAGGGTTACAGGCTTTAGCTCATCATTTGAGAAAAGCCGAGAAAAACTAACCTATTATTTTATTGTT
>CADCTM010000146.1:0-2798 GCA_902805485.1 uncultured Coleofasciculus sp.
AGCAGGTGACAGTGAAGCCAGATTCGTAGGAGTGGAAAGTTATCGATATAGGTAGAGATTTTGCTTCTTTGGGGAGCTGACGCTACAAGCATCCTTAGTCTATTAATAGGAGGCAGATGTAAGAATCCACAGCAACTAGCTTGAGGAGAGGCACGATGAGTAGCCGGATTGTTGATGAAGCTTTACAAGATTACCGATCGCATTTGGGCAACTTGCTCCACAGTGTGCAATTGCTGGCTGCTGACATCAACAATGCCAAGTTACGAGAAACGGTTGAGAACCTTAGAAAAAATATCAATGAGCCTTTTCTATTTGTCGTGGTTGGTGAAGTGAAAGCAGGCAAAAGCAGCTTCATCAATGCCCTCTTGAAAGCAGACGTTTGTGAAACCGACATTGAACCCCGTACTGATTCAATTCAGCAAATCGTTTATTCAGATCAGCGATTTGTCCAACAAATTGAGCCGAACTTAAAAAAAATTGGGCTACCCATTGAGATTCTCAAAGATATCTCGATTGTTGATACACCTGGAACCAATACTGTTATCCAGGAACACCAAATTATTACAGAAAGATATATTCCGAACAGCGACTTAACCTTTTTTGTGTTGTTTGGCAAAAACCCCTATCAGAAAAGTGCTTGGGATTTTCTAGATTTTGTCAGCGCAGAATGGCGAAAAAAGGTTGTGTTTATTTTACAACAAGCCGACCTGCTAAGACCAGCAGATTTAGAGAAAAATATCGAGCGGGTTAAAGAATATGCGAACCAGAAACAGATTAAGTCTCCCATAATATTTGCAACCTCGGCGGAGCGGGAGCTAAATGATGAGGAGAGCAGCGGCTTTAGTGAAGTTAGAAACTATATCAAAGATATGGTTTCTACTGGAGAGAGCTATAAGATTAAACTGCGCTCGGTTAGTGGGACAACTCAAAAAATTATTGATACACTTGCTGGTGACATTAAGGCATTACAATTTCAGCTAGACTTGGATAAGCGAACAGCAGAAAGTATCCAACAGCAAATTGAAGCCGGTAAGACGCGATCGCGCTATGAAATTGACAACCTTGTAGACAGACTCGTTGGACGATACGATAGTATTTCAACCCGAATAAAGCAGGAGTTTCGAGAAAGTCTTTCGGTATTTACTGTGATTCGGCGCTCATTTGCTGGCATCTTTAATAAACAAGCCTCAATGCAGACATGGATTGAGGCGTTTAAAGAACGCTGTCAGCGGGAACTGAAATCTTCACTTGAAGAAGTCTCTAATGAAGGAGCTCAACACTTTGTTGATGGAGTTCGCCAACTTCTTGAAGGACTGACTCAAGACCTCAACAACATCCAAACTACTCAAATTAAAACCAACAGCATTTCAATCAAGATTCTAGAACGTCGTCAGGAAGTTATTGATGGCGTCAAGTGCAAAGTGAATCTGCTATTTACGGAGCGAGGACTGATCCATTCCTTGTCCTCAAACGCCGACAACATGGCTGCCGAAATAGTTGGAGGCGCGTTTGTTGCCGTTGGCGGGATGATTTTACGGATTATTGAATTCACCGTTGCAGAAGCGATTCTGGATGCGATCGGGATTGCCTTTGCAGGTATCGGTGTTGTGGTGTTCGCCGCTGGCATAGTATGGCAGAGGAATCGAATCATTCATCGATTTGAGCAAGCTTTGGACAATGAGAAAGATAAGTTCAAACGCGATGTGAGCGATCGCTTAAATCAGAAACTCAGCCTCATCTACGAAGAAGTTGAGCGGATTTTTGTGCAGTTCTATGACTATGTGGAACGGGAAGAACAAGAGATTGGGCCAATTTTAGAGAGATACACAGCTATTCAAACTAATGCTCAACAGCTTTTTAGTCAAATGGGAACCAAAGTGAAATAACGATTTGAGGAATTTACGCTCCGATAGGTTGAGCAGGGTGTTCACTCATCGATCCGTACTTAGAGATAGTCTCATGTGAGTTTGCTTTCCCGTTCAGCGAGTTCTAACCACCGGTTTGTGGCAGTAGCGATCGCCTAACTCAATTCTGCCAAATGCTCGGTGCTGGGGAGGCTCGTTTAGAGTGCGATTGCCTATGACCTTGCTATATTGCCGCGAATATCCTGGCATCATGATTAAGTATATCGTTTGAAGCAGGGGGAACTTAAGGAATGCGGTGTGTAATTAGTAGTCGTGCGGGGCAAGTCCTGGCACAGGGTACCCTGATTCTTCACAAGGCCGATGATGGTGAATTGCGATTGGATTTGCAAACCGATGGGGGACGGCTGCTCCAAGGTGGAATCATTGACCCGGATGGGGATATGACATCAGCCAGTGAAGCGTTATTTCGTCAGTTCTTTGAAGCTTGGGGTATGAGCGATTTGACCTTGACTGTCAAAATCCGATAAGCGATCTGCTGAAAGCAGCAGCGCTTGCGTCACCCCGACGCTTCTTACGTCGCTACCGCTGTGCTATCGCTTCGCTAACGCTATCGCAGATAAGGAATCTAATAGCTGTACACCAGCAACTTGGCTTGCAGCCTGAAGACGCTAAAGAGAGTTACGCTAACGAGCGAGCTAGGATCTGCTTGGCTTTACTCGCGCAAGCGCTATCGCACATAGGAGCGATTGCTGTAACTCTCGTCAGCGGCTAACTCTTCACTCTTATGCCCTACAGCCAATTCACAACAATCACTAAAATTAACGGACATTCCGCAGGTCTCTCAGGAAAGTAGATAATATTGGCAACCAGACTGCGAGATTGCTCTACCCAAGAAAAAAGTACACCCACCAGTTACAGTGAAAGCATCTGTAT
>CADCTM010000146.1:2808-4424 GCA_902805485.1 uncultured Coleofasciculus sp.
TGTATTAAGCGCTGCCGTTCTACTGGTGTCAATTTATGTAACTGATGAGCCAGCGCAAGTGGGTCAGGAGTTGAAGGAGTTTGCAGCTTGTCGGATTGAAAGGTCTCAAACAACAGTTCCTCGATAGCCTCCTCTATGGGTCGTCGTTTTTCCTCCGGCGTACATCGCTCATACATTTTTTTCAGAGTTTCGAGCTTGTGACCCATCGCATAGGCCAGTGATTCTTTTTGTTGATCAGTCAGACCCACCTGGAAAGCCCAGGTCGCCCAGACAGAACGCATCGTATGGGGTGAGATATATTTACCAGTTAATCGATGCGCCGCATATGTAACTAATCTCCAAAATTCTGATTTATTAAGCGGCATTCCAGCATTTGGCTGTATGAACAAATATCCCCACGACCAAAATTCCGACTCGGTTTTGTTTTGAAGGCAGCAGACATCGTTAGGGTTGAACTCCGCACGACCTAGAGTTATCCATCGTCCGCGACGACCATTAAGTTCGGGCTGCCACCAGTCATAGATTTGCTGCTTGTTACGCCCCCCCGGTATCCACCAACCGTACAAATAGCGTTCAATGTGGTCATAAACGCAGGTACCATCGGCGAATGGACGATTAGGAACCTCAATTGACTGAGAGCTATGTATTTTCAGAGTTTTGTAATCTTGAATATCTAAAACCCAAAGACCATTTTTGTAAAACTTGCCCTTGTGAATATAAGTTTTGTAAAGATAATTGTCTTTGATACTATCGTCATAGCGCTTTTCGCGTTTTTCATCTGGAGGTAAGGGGTGATATAGACCGTCTAGAAGGACTTCTTTAGGTCGTTCGATTGGGCAAGACAAAGAGATCTTTAAACTTCTAGACTCCGCCTGACGCCTAGCTGGCATGTCTGCTAAAAAGCTCCAGGCTAGATACCGTTGAAAAGAAATGGCGATCGCGCTACCACCTCGTGGCTTTCTATGATTAGTTTTAAATCGGCATTCCAAACGTAAGGGTTCCAAAACTTGCTCACGGACTGTTGTCAGAACAGTTTTTCCCTCAATTGCATTAGGCCATTTCTCCTCCTGATTGGTGACGTACCGTTTTTGACGCTCCCACTCACCAACTTCCTCACTAGCCTCGCAACTATACTTACCGAGCACTTTCAGAACAGGAATATCGACATAGTCACTTATCTCTTCAACTTCTGTATGATAGAGAAATTTTCCCAGAGCTGAAAGGGCAGTCAAGCGGGAAACTTTAGTTCTAGGACTTTGAGAACCAACAGTTTGTCTGAGAAACTTCAGGTAATCACAAAACCAGCTTTCAAACTCTCGCTGCTTTTCTTTCCAAAGCTTTTGTTGTTTTTTATTACTAAGTTCTGCTAACTCCTTCTTTGTGAGCTTTGGAATCAGTAGACTCAAGCTCAATTGTTCCGAGGGTATCCTCTTGTATCGATAGAACCAGCCCAGCAGAAGGCGTATTGCACTTAAGTAATGATCAGCACCGGATTGGGTTACTGAGTTAGTCACTCGACCTGGCCACTCCGGTTTGGTGAGAAACTGGTAGAACTGTTCCAGTTCGGCTTGTAGATTAGAACTTGTTTCTCGCGGCTGTAGTGTGTAAAGAAAAGG
>CADCTM010000147.1 GCA_902805485.1 uncultured Coleofasciculus sp.
TAACTACTTTTTCACGAAAGTCGATGGAATAAGGTTTCATTCCTAGCGAGATATACTGGGCTGAGTGTACCACTTTTACATGGAATAAGCTGTATTATTGTGCAAGTTAGGATTAACGACTTGAAAACAATCCCACTATTTCCTGAGCGAAAAGCTGCCATTATTAGTAACTATAAGACTAATATTCAACAGCTCGTCGCACGTTCAGTAAATAGTGGTGCCAATGTTATTTTGACAAGCATTTTTCCTATTGGTCCGGTACCGCTGATCCGTCAACCGTTCTGGTCAACAGATATTGCTCAAGTGGTTGATGAAGTCAACACTTACCTGCACTCGCTCAAAGCCACGAATGTCTTAATTTTGGACGCTTACTTACTCCTAGCGGAAAATGGTCAGGTGCAAAGCAACTACGTTTACGATACTTTGCATATCAACGAGAGAGGGTATAAAAAGCTAAATCAGGAGCTAACAAAGGTGTTATCTACCTGGTTGACGAGTAAAAGTTTCAATGGGAAGTCAGTCCTAAATGGTTCACCTACAGGAGGGAGTTTGTGAACTTAAAATTGACTATGGTTCCAGTTAGCGGAGCTACTTATGGATGATGGTGTGGGAGAGGAGGCTGGAGCGATTTGCATCAGGCAATTTGGGAGATTATCGCTCAGTGGGAGCAGGAATCTAGGAATTGAAAATTGATTATAGTCCAGTGTATCGTGTTTATTTTGGGCAAATAGGGTTATCGTATTCAACAGCAAGTAGAGGCAGCACCAAAAGCAGACCCTAATAAAGTTGCTCTAGCTGTCCAAGCCATACTAGATGCTGTGCAGTCTTAACCTGGTAGTATCCATAACTTTACGAAGTGAGCCGAAAAAATTGGGATGGTTGTGCAGGGCTGTCTTTCAGTGATAATAGCCTTACTATGTCGCCCTAAAAACAATTCATCAGTTACCGTAAATGCATGCTGTTGATTGAAGTCGTCGTCAACATTATTCAAAACAGCACCAACCTCAAAGACTTGTGGCAAATCAGGCTGTGGATTAAGCAGGAGAATGAAAAATTTGAATATGCCAAACCGATACTTGAATGCCTACGAAATATCTAAGCGAAACACATAAACTGTGTAATAGGTTTATCAGGGAAACAAACAATTCAACAATTTAATCTAAAACTACTTTACTAAAGCATTCTGACTTGCGTTTAATCGGTTTACAGCTTGTTATTCATCCAGTTCTCTCATCGCCTTTTCCAAGTCATTTGTTAACTGTTGGGCGCTTTTTTTAGCTGACTTCGTGCAATAACTTGCCACACTTAAAGGGGTACCAATTTTAACTTCTACCTCACAGCGCCAGTGCGGAACCGGTGAACTGTAATGAATACTAATAGGCACGACTTTTAGATCATTACAAGCTTGGCTTGATTGGGCTTGCAGAGCAATCCGAGCCATCCCAGGTTTAAGGGGCTGAACTTTACCATCTCGGAAAATATTACCTTCAGGAAATATAACCAATACTTCACCATTGCGGAGAAGTTCAACACTGTGACGAAAAGTCCCAACTCCTGGATGCTTGGTATTAACAGGAAATCCGCCCAAACGCCGCATAAACCAGCCTTGAATTCCCTTGACTTCATCCTCTGAAATCATAAACCGCAAATCACGCCCGGTGATGGGTTTTCCAGTCGAATAAGGAACGAGCAAAGCATCCCAACGAGATCGATGTGTGGGCGTCAAAATCACAGATCCCGTTTTGGGAAGATTTTCCTGTCCAACTACTGTTAGCTTTCGGAAGTAAAACGGCAGGACAATCCGACGCCCCAAGGGGTAGAGAATGGCGGTTAACCAATTACATACACGGGACGTAACAGGAGCTACTTCTGCTGAAGCAGAAACCTCTGGTGGCTGTTCTACCGATTTTGTCATGGGTTGAGTATCTTTGCGGGAATCGAGCTGAATCATCATGGTTAAATCTCTGCAATGTATCCTCACGTCCAATATCACCTTAAGGTTTTTCCCCCTTCCTGTCTTCATCTCAAGGGACACTTCTGTTGGTGTCATGAGTGAAATTGTGCCTTGTCAGAAGTTGGTTGGTTAGTCTACGAGTAAAAAAAACGAGGAAACCACACTTTTACTTTTACTTTCTACCATCTACTTGCTTCTTATCATGACGCCGCCCAGCAAACCATGATTGCAATTGTTCTCGACAGGCAGACTCCATAATGCCGGCAAGGACTGGTAAACGGTGATTTGAACAAGCGCTGTTTGGAATATTAGCAACAGTTCTGATTGTGCCAGTTTTGAAATCGTCCACTCCGTAAACTAAAAGTCTTAACCGCGCCAAAACGATCGCACCTGCACACATCGCACAAGGTTCTAAGGTGACGTACAGAGTACAGTTATTAAGATGCCAAGTTTGTAGGACTTGACCTGCGGCTCGAAGAGCAAGAATTTCAGCATGGGCTGTCGGGTCTTTATCCCGCTCCCGGCGATTCTCGGCTGCTGCTACTAAGTTATTATCGGCGTCAACGATAACGGCACCCACTGGCACTTCCCCCGCATCGCCAGCAGACTGGGCAAGTGCGATCGCTTCACTCATCCAGTGCCGATGAATTAAATAAGCCGCGTCATCAATGGGTGGTTGTGAACTGTCAGGCATCCTCTAGCTAGCAGGTTGCACTAGCAAGGGGTCTAACTCACCCTTTCCGTCTAATGCATAAATATCATCACATCCACCAAGGTGCTGGTCGTTGATAAAAATTTGGGGAACGCTCCGCCGTCCGTTAGCGCGTTCAGCCATTTTTGCTCTAGCCGCTTCATCGCCGTCTATCTTATATTCTGTGTAGTTCACGCCCTTCCACCAGAGCAACATCTTGGCTCGAATGCAATAGGGACAGGTTTGCCAGGTGTAAATTTCAACATTGGCTTTGATGCGTTCTGGATGGCGTCCCAAAAGAGGATTGAGAAAATCAAACATTTTCTAAAATTGCGGATTTTATTGACTGTATTAAGCCTAAAACAATTACTTTATCTATAATGTATTATTTGTGTAGTATATTAAGCTGGCGACTCACTGATACCAGGCGTTTGTAAGCTTGTAGGGAAAATGCTGCTGACAATTACAACTACTCATTCACCCGCAACAGCTTTGGGCTATCTGCTGCACAAACACCCGGAGCGATTCCAATCGTTTGAGTTATCCTTTGGCAAAGCTAATGTCTTTTATCCAGAAGCTAGTCTAGAGCGTTGCACAGCAGCCCTACTGTTGGATGTTGACCCGGTGGGGTTGGTGCGAAAACAGCGCGGGGAAGGGTATCAGTTAGAGCAATACGTTAATGACCGTCCCTATGTCGCATCGTCGTTTTTAAGTGTAGCGATCGCACAAGTCTTCGGCAGTGCCCTCGCTGGACGCTGCAAAGACCAACCCGAACTGGCACAAACCCCCATCCCCCTAACGGCAAAACTCTCCGTCTTACCCTGCAAAAGCGGTGAAGCCTTTTTGCGACGACTGTTTGAACCACTCGGCTACACCGTCACCGTTGAGGTTCACTCCCTGGATGAACAATTTCCTGAGTGGGGAAAAAGTCCTTACTTTACCGTCGAACTGCAAGGCACAGTCCGCTTGCAGGACTTGTTGTCCCATCTCTACGTCCTCATCCCAGTCCTGGATGACGAAAAACACTACTGGGTAGGAGATGAAGAAGTCGATAAACTCCTGCGCCACGGCGAAGGCTGGTTAACAACCCATCCAGAACAACAACAAATTGCCAAGCGTTACCTCAAAAGGCAGGGACGTTTAGTCCGAACAGCTCTAGCCCAACTGGTTGAAGACGATAACCCAGAACCCGACGATACTCAAGAGAAGCATGAGCTTGAAGAAGCCGCCGTTGAGAAACCCATCAGCCTCAATCAACAGCGTCTAGAAGCAGTTCTAGCAGCACTCAAAGCGAGTGGAGCGAGGCGAGTTCTCGACTTGGGTTGTGGTGAGGGGCGTCTTTTGAAAGAACTTCTGCAAGACAAGACATTTGAGGAAATTGTCGGAGTGGATGTGTCTTACCGCGCCTTGGAAATTGCCCAAGAGCGACTGCACCTAGAATGGTTAACCGAACAGCAGCGACAGCGCATTAAGTTAATCCAAGGCTCGCTAACCTACCGCGACCAGCGCCTGAGTGGTTATGATGCAGCTACGGTTGTAGAGGTGATTGAGCATCTAGACCAACCCCGTCTAGCTGGGTTTGAGCGATCGCTTTTCGAGTTTGCTAGACCCACCACTGTTGTCATAACGACGCCGAATGTCGAGTACAACGTCAAGTTTGAAAATCTCCCGGCAGGAAAACTGCGACACAAGGACCATCGTTTCGAGTGGACACGCACCGAGTTCCAGGCGTGGGCAAACCGAGTAGCAGAACGCTTTGGTTATTCAGTGCAGTTTC
>CADCTM010000148.1 GCA_902805485.1 uncultured Coleofasciculus sp.
CGCCACAAGGAAATCGCGTGAGGATCTACCCCATCGCCAACATCAACCCCTATTCTCCAGTCGAACTGGAGCGCCTCCATATCCCACTTGCGCGGATCAGAATCGTAGCGTAGTCGGGCTTGCTCAAGCCAGCTCTTAGGAATAATTGACCAAGCATCATCATTGACTTTAATGGAGAAGTCTCCATAGAGAAGCTGGGAGCGTAACGGCTCAGGCAGACCCTGAAGAGTTGACCGATAGCCAGTTTTCTCCAGGTAGGGATTATCGCTAAGTTTCGCCGGAATGAAGCTTCGGCTACGAGGCTTAATTAGTTCCCCTTTATATTGCAGCGGTTTACCCGACTCAACCTCTACATCCTTACCCTCAATGACGGCAAACCATCTCAGCTCCCCTGGCTCGGCTGGATTGGGATGTTTGGGATCTAGCCAGGGATTCCAATAATCAATAATCCATTCTCCTTCTTGGGTACTAGGAGGATTGCCCGTACAGACAATTCGGCAACGCTGCCCCGGTGTAGTGGTGCGATTCCAAGCACTGATAAAGCGAAATTGACTTTCAGAGAAGCTGGTAATCTCATCGAAAGCTTTCAGATCGTGAGCGCGTCCCCGCCAATTGTCTTTGTCATCCTCATGCTGGATGGCTCCCAGTTCAAGAGTCTTACGTCCAGGAATGTCCCGCCAAAGCTTGTCAGTGCTGTTGTATCGGGCGACTGAGGTAAGAAGCTCTTTTGATGTTGATATCACCTCTTTTAACTCAGGATACGTCCTACGAAAAATTACCGAATGCTCGTGAGCGTGAATCGCCAGCATCAACAATAGTGAAGTTTTTCCCCCACCACTACTTCCACCATAAAAAAGCTCATCAGCTTGCGACTCAAAAGCTTGCGTCTGAGGACCAGGTAATGGCTGCCAAGGATTCCATCCCATAGTTTTAGCGCCTTGCTGCTTTTCTTTTAGATGGCGATTTAGAGGATTTTGAGCGGCTAGTATATCAAATCCCCTAGCTGTCAGTTTCCGGGTCATTAGCTATGCGCTCCAAGAGATCATCCAGTGCAGTCGCTCTAGCCCAAGAACTAGAAACTTTCTCTGCGGCATCTACAACCGCTCGAATCATGGGAGGGATTGACCGAGCAGAAAGCTCATCAGAATTATCCTCAAGGCGCTCTACAGCCTTTAAAAGGACATCCGTAGACTTTTGTACAACAAGACCCATTTGCAAAGCAAAATTCCTTTGAGAGTCCCGATAACTCAGAATCTCCTCAGCCTGACCTCGGATATCAAGCACAGCCACTACAACCGGGTCTGATTGAGCGATCACCTTAGCTTCGTTCTGAATCGCAACCAAGCGCCCTTTTACTTCTGGCTGACTCAGCCATCGCTGAACGGTTCGCAGGTTGACCCCAACAACCACCGCTGCTTGTGCCTGCGTCTTCCCAGCATTAACAAGCCTAATTACTGTCTCAAGTTGGTCGGCTTTAGATTTTTTCGGTTTCTGTCGTATTTCTTGCGACATCCGACATTTTTATTCGACAGGATACGATCTATTATCCCCTGAATCTCGCTAACCATAAGACTTTCCGAAAATATCGTTACGGCATTTTTTGCGACATTAGGGCGACATTCCAAATTTCTCGATGTGATCGCTCACAGGATAAGCGCGACGCGTCGCGCTTATACCTTCGGGATAAGTTCCCAAGTCCCTGACTCAATTTCTGTGAGAGCCACAGACCCCCAAGTCGTCTCACCCCAATCTCCAAACCATTCAAGAATTTGAATCACCTTGCCCCTAGTCGTTTTTAACAAATCCTTGGCAAGTTTGAGGCGATCGCCTACTTTAATCTGAATTGGCTGTGGCTCTACTTCCACGGCTGGCTGATTCAGAGCCTGTAGCCACGCCTTAAGCTGCTCCCTGCGATGTGGGGCGCTGGATGCAAAAATAACATCATCCACAGCCGCCGGAGGGATACCCTCAATCGCAATAGCCAAGTCTTCAGCCGACTCACAGAACGGCAATGCCTCAAGCAACTGCTCAACCTCCACCGTGCCCCCCTGATTTTGGACAGGTAAGCCCTGGTTCTCTATAGTGCTACCAGACAGCACCTGTCCACCCTCATTACTTGATACAGCAAGTGTTTCAGCCTCTAAAACCCCCAAATTTTGACCTGTTTTTTCTGATAAAATTTCTGACGCTGGGACTAAGATTTTCTTCTTTTCAGTGATGGTTTTAGTCTCAATACCTGGTAGCCTCTTTAAGAGGCTATGCATTGCGACTGCGGTTTTATCTTCTAGTGTCGCGGCTGGGTTCCTTTTTTTTGTTTCAGCCTCAGTGTCGGTTAGTCGGTTGGAGTTTAAGAGTCTTTGTGCCTTCTCTAAGCGGATGACAGATTTTGTTTCATCCCGTTCTTTGGTGCTGACCTTATGCCCAGTTACAACCGTAACTGTCCACCCAGCCTTACGCGCTGCATACTCAAAACAGTTTCTAGCGTTGTTTTCCTCGAAGTGCTGTTTAGCTCGTAGCTTGCAATCATAATCAAAGTGGATATCATTTGACTTTTGGATTAAGCGCTCACCCAGCTCTCGCACTTTATCAGCAAAGGTTTCGCCGTCAGTAGAGAGGTGAAGGCATTCCTCCATAAACTCAAGATTAAATTCTTTGATGAGTTCAGGGGTTGAATCGGCGTTGAGCTTACTAGCGTTCAGATTCCTTGTCTGACAATACACAAAAAGCTCAATATTTGAATCTCTAACCCGTCCTAGGAATTGAATTTGTGTATCGGTTAGGACTACACCGAAGAAGAAGAAATAACCGCGCTTGAAATAGTTCTTTAAATCGATTGATACACCTTGGTCAAGAGATGGGCTATAAAGAACTACATCAATTTGATTCTCAAGGATATATTTGGCTGGGTCTTTGATAAACTTCTGTCTTTCTGGTGTGTTGGAATTAGTCCCATCAATTCGGAATGTCTTTTTACCTTTGGCTTGTAATTGCACTTCCCAGGTTTCAAGTTGCTCTTGTGAATCAGCAGCAACAATGAATCTTTCACTATCCTCCATCATCATTTGGAGCAAGAGAGAGTATTCGTCAAGCCGCCTCTCAACTTCTTCCCATTTACCTGTTTCTTTATTCTTTTCACGTTTAACCGTGCCGTTATAGAGAGTTAAAGAACCGCGATTTCCGGTGTACAAGTTTTCAATTTTTGTTAGTTTTTTGCCGCTGATAGCCTTCATGTAATCAGCCGCCATGTCGGTCATGTTGCCATCACACGCAAGGAATGACGCGCAGTTTGTCGCAATTTGGCTGAGTCGTTCTTTACAGATTTGTCGCCTGTAGCTAACGGCTGTAGAGCTGTGATGTAAATGTTTTAAGTTACTTTCAATCTCATCTACAAAAAACTTTTTGCCTATTGCATCATCAGGTTGAATGTATGTGATGCTATCTCCACACATCAAAATTTTACTTTGAGGGTCTTTAATAAGCATCAATTCTTCAGGACTACTTTTTAAATCCTGTTGAATGTGATACCAGGTAAGACCATGCCTTTCCTTGGCGTTTTCCTGCATCTGCAAGAGTACACTATTGCGATTTCCTAGACCGATTGCGCCATCATTTTCGCTGATGTAATGCTCGTTCCCGTAGTAAGACTTCCCAGTTCCTAGCCCACTACGAACAAGGTGTCCTTCCCCTTCTTTAGGTGGCTCGTGGTAGTAGTATTCTGAATTGATGGTGACATCGGGTGTAAACTCTCGTGACTTGAGCCAGTTTTGCCCAGATGGTGTTTCAAGTGTTGGGAATACTTTCAGCAGTTCATCAAGGTTTCGCCTTTGGACTCTGAATTTAGTCCCGCTGCCAGGGATAGGGATATACTCGCGTGGATTGTCTTTTTCAAGACTAACGCCAGCTTGATTAGCCAGTTCCTTGACTATCTCAGCAAAGTCTTTACCTCTTGGAGTTCCGTTCCCACCGTTAACAAAATGACGATACTGAGCAGCATGACCCCCAGCATCACAGCCCCAACAATACCATTCGAGCGTGTTGGTATTGAGCTTGAAAGCCGTACCACTCTTAGAGTCATGTCGAGGGCAATAACCCGCCCATTCGTAGCGCCCTTGAACTGTCCAATTGTGACCACTCCAGTTAAAAATTTCTTCAGGATTAAGGCGGTCTAGTGACAGGCTAAGAATATCTGAGAGTTTACCGTTGTTGCTTGATATTGGTGTAAGCTCTCGTTCCCGCTGTCGTATTTTTACGCGCTCAATCCGTTTTGATGTTTCAGCAATGTGGCGTTGTTCTTCGTTGGCAAAATCCAAAAGTAGATTGCATAGCCAGTCTGGTGCTAACGCTACCCCAGTATCCGCAGGTGAATTAATCCATCGGTATGATCCGGTATCTGGATGCCTGCTAGGTG
>CADCTM010000149.1 GCA_902805485.1 uncultured Coleofasciculus sp.
TGCCAATTTGTAGTCCAATTTGGTTGATACTACCTCGGAGTTCACCTTCAAAGGCTTTGCTTTCGCTAGTCATGGTAACTCGTTGACCTAAACGGACTTTACTAATATCACTTTCATAAACTTCTGCGACTACCATCATTTCATCAGTTTTACCTAGTTCGGCAATACCATTTTTGCTGTCAACGTTTTCGCCGGCGCGAGTGTGAATTTTCAAAATCCGACCGACTGATGGGGCTTTGACGTAAGCTAAATCCAAGTCAGCTTGAGCTTGTTTAACGCTTGCCATTGCACTTTCAACTTTCGCTTCGGCTTCTTGGATATCGACGGGGCGAACTTCTTTGATTTGATTTAAAGTTGCTTTTTCTTCTTGAATTTGTGCGCTGATAACGTCTACATTTTGGTCGCGAGTGACTGTGGCTTCTTTCAGTTGTTGGTTAAGGGTGGCTAAGGTTTTGTCGCGGTTTGCTTGTGCTTCTGTTAGTCGCTCTTGTGCGGTTGCTACGGTTAGTCTACGGGTGTCTAATACAGATTGAGCAATGACTTTTTCTTTGGCTAATTGTTCGTAGCGCTTAAACTCAGTTTGAGCATTTTCTAACTCTGCTTGTAAGCGATCAATTGTTGCTTGTTGTGCCTTTGTTTGCCCTTCTAATTCGGCTTGTACGCGGTCAACGGCTGCTTGCTGAGTTTCTTTTCTGCCTTTGAGTTCGGCATTCAGACGAGCAACGGTTGCTTCTTGTGCGCCAATTGCCCTGGTTTGTGCGCCGGCTCTGACTTTGGCAAGGTTCGCTTGGGCGACGAGCACTTGTTTTTGGGCGCTTTCTACTGCAGATTGGAGGCGATCGCGATTATCCAATACGGCAATGACTTGATTGGCTCGAACTTTATCGCCTTGAGCAACTAAAAGTTGAGCCACCCTTGCGCCTTGCATTGAGGCACTGGAGGCAGAGAGGCGAATCACTTCTCCGCTGGGTTCTAAGCGCCCTAAAGCCGTCACGCCGCGAATCGGAGATGGCTCATTTGCCGGTGGACTCGGTTTGGTGGTTGGTCGTTGGGCAAAATTTATACTGTAAATTGCGGTTATTCCTGTTGCGATCGCTCCGGCAACAGCAAGCGCTAGCGCCCAACGCATTACTAGTTTTGAAAATAGCTGATCTTTAGTCTTTGGTGGGTGCCCCATGATTATTAAGATAGTTTATTTTTATCTTATTCATCTCTAACTCATCCACCCTGAGAAGTAAAACATCGGTGTGTCAGTTGAAGAGGATTCGTCGGGTGCATTCTGACACACCCTACTCTCTACTTTCTCGCTTAAGGCGTCGGCAGGTCAAATAGTACCGATGTCATATAATTTTCTGCCCAGTCTGTACCAAAGGCTTTTTCTAGCACGCGGCGGGTTTTGTCGTTTTGCTGTTGCTTAGTGCAGTAGTAATGTTGCGCGGCAAGAATTTCCGCTTTTTGTTGGTCTGATACGGGTAGCGCCTTCGCTGCCTCGGTGCAATGAATTTGCATAAATTGCTCAACCCGCGCCAGGAATTGTGTTTCTTCTTCTGGGCTACCAGGTCGGATAAATAGGCAAAATTCTGAGAAGATGTCTCCCCATTCGGGAAGCTCGCGCTGTTGGCTAAACTCACATTTTGGGAGTGCCTGTAAAGGAGTGCGGTAGTTGTCGGATAAAATGCGATCGCCATTTAGCGGCGAAAGATCGGCAATTGCCGCACTAATTTGTCCACGTCCTCCTACTAAATCACAGCCAAACATCGGCAGCGCATACTCTGGGCGGGGAAACATTACACAGTGCAAAATGTCTAGCATATTACCGACTTTTGCCAGTTCTAAGTGAATTTTCCGAAACTGAGGCGTTTGATAGCAGCGATTTTCAATAACCAGTTTTTCGCCTTCCAAGCGCCCTTCTACATATCCTAACTCAGCCGGTAACTCGTAGGGGGAAAGGTCGAGGTGGCGCTGCCAGATGGACTCGATGCTGTCAGCGAGTTGGCGAATTAAGGGGTGTTGTTGTTCACGCAGGGAAGGATTTGAGAGTACTGACATTTTCTTAGACTAAAAAGTTATAAATGGAGGCAGAAACCAGGTCAGTGGCAGGTTCACAATATCACCTTGCGACAACCATTGAGCAAAAGCTAAACAACTTGTAAAAGCTGGATCAGACAGAACAAAATGAATTATGAAGTGTTAGGTCGTTACGAGGTAAAGCAGCAGTTGGGTAAACGTGCTGGAAGAAGGACGCTGCTTGCATGTGACAGAGAAACTCAAAAATTAGTGGTGATCAAGCTGCTGTCATTTGGCAGTGATTTCGACTGGGAAGACCTTAAACTTTTTCAACGGGAAGCTGAAACTTTAAAAGCGCTAAATCATCCATTTATTCCCCGCTACCTCGACTATTTTGAAATTGATTCACCCCAACTTAAAGGCTTTGCTCTGGTTCAAACTTATATAGAAGCGCCATCCATTGAAGAACATCTTAAGGCTGGGCGGACTTTTAGTGAAGCCGAACTTAAGCAGTTGGCAAAATCCCTTTTAGAAATTCTAATTTATCTGCATGGGCGTCAACCTCCGGTGATTCATCGCGATCTTAAGCCTAGTAATATTTTATTAACAAATCGCTCCGGAAATAATGTTGGTCAAGTTTATTTAGTTGATTTTGGCTCGGTGCAGACTCTCGCGGCTAGGGAAGGCGGAACAATTACGGTAGTGGGAACTTATGGCTATATGCCACAGGAGCAATTTGGCGGACGCACAGTGCCGGCTTCTGACCTTTATAGTTTAGGGGCAACGTTGATTGCTTTGGTGACGGGTACTCATCCGGCAGATTTACCTCAGAAGGATTTTAGAATTGATTTTGAGTCGGCTAATCTTAGTGTTGCAATGAGTAGTTGGTTACGCTGGATGACTGAACCAGCTTTAGATCGACGTTTAGATTCTGCTCAGAAAGCACTGCAAGCACTTCAACAAAAACAGCCGCTCAAAAACAACGTTTTACTAGTTGAGAAGAAACCGACAGGAAGTAAAGTAAAACTGAACAAAAGCGCAGATTATCTAGAAATTCTCCTCCCGCCCAAGGGATTTCCTTATAAGTTTTTCTTTTCGGGTAGTACGTTGCTAAATATTTTTTACATATTTTCTATGATTTCTGTTGTTGCTATTTTTCACCAGTCGCTTTCCCTGATGCTACTTGGCTGTCTTTTGTCATTCATATTTCCTTTTTTAATTGTTTGTGAGGGGTTGTTTAAAAAAGTACGATTGCGAATTGATCGAAAGGAAATTTACTTAACTCACGAGCTTTTTGGATTTGAATATAATCGCCCCCGTCCCGCAGCTAGACAAAAAATTACTAATCTGGAGTATATTAAGCGACGTTTTAAAAAGTCTAACAAAAAATTTGAAATCAATCCTCAGCTCATTATTTGGGCGGGGGTTCAGAAATATGTACTTAACGGTAAGTATGAAACGGTTGATTCTTTACATTCCCTGACGGAACCGGAACTGGAATGGTTAGCTCATGAACTGAGTGTCTGGTTAGGAATCCCAATTACAATAGAGCTACCGCCTGCGGAGCGATAGTCTCTTATAGTTGATCTGAGGACGGTTTACAGGAGACTTGTATGTTTGGTTTAGGATTGCCGGAAGTTGGAATAATTGCGATCGTTGCTTTGGTGATTTTTGGACCCAAAAAGATTCCCGAAATGGGAAGCGCTTTGGGGAAAACTCTGCGAGGCTTTAAACAAGAGATGAATAAGCCGACATCGGAGCAAGACGACCAACAAGATAGCTAATCGGGATCTTGTTGTTTGCTGCGATAAAAATAGCATATATCGAAGGTAGGGGCGCACGGCTGTGTGCCTCTACCGCATCTGGCAACTAGACAAAAATATTAAGGACAAGCTGGCACATTTACAACGCTTCCTGGACGAGTGATATTCCCTGTATTGTTCGCCTCAACATTACCTAAATTCACAACTTGGAAAGTTCCGCTACTTTGCTGTAGCTGAAAACCCGTATTACTGTTATTACCATTTAGCGCAAGACAGAAGCTTTGATTGCTGTTCATCGCCGCCGCAAAACCCGGCCTATTGTTATCTTTCAAAATATTTAATCGGACATTTGCAAAGGAAATTTTAGCCGCGCCATTTGCCTGAATTAAAATGCCTTCCAACGCATTATTAGTGATAGTATTGCGATTGAGATCAAAATTTTGTTGGCTATTACCAGCAGCTTGGACTAAAACGCCCTGACCTTTATTACTGTTAATCGTGCTGTTGTCGAGGATAAAGTTTTGTTCGGCATTACCAATTGATTGCACTAAAATGCCTTGGCTATTGCTATTAATAATCATAGCATTTTTAATGCTCAACTCTTGAGGATTATTCCCGGAAGCTTGAACT
>CADCTM010000150.1 GCA_902805485.1 uncultured Coleofasciculus sp.
CGCGGTCAGGTATTATTAACCGCAATGATTTTTGCCTTTATTTTGTCCTACGTTGCCGCCGCAATTCAGTTAGAAGCAATTTTAGGTGCATTTGCGGCGGGATTGGTTTTGGCAGAAACGGATAAGCGCCGGGAATTAGAAGAACAGGTAATTCCCCTTGCGGATTTTCTGGTGCCAATTTTCTTTGTGACGGTGGGAGCAAAAACAGACCTTAGCGTTCTCAATCCAGCAATTCCCAGTAATCGAGAAGGCTTAACTTTAGCAATTTTCCTGATCATTGTCGCCATTATCGGTAAGGTAGTAACGGGTTTAACGGTGTTTGGTCAACCTGGAATTAACCGACTGGCGATCGGCGTTGGGATGATTCCTCGGGGCGAAGTGGGGTTAGTCTTTGCGGGAGTCGGCGCGGCAAGTGGTGTCTTGTCAGACGCCACAGAGGCGGCGATTATCATGATGGTCATCTTGACTACCTTTATCGCCCCTCCCTTGCTGCGGCTTGTATTTCAGGAGCCAGTGGAGGCGACTTCATCAGACAATCAGGCTTTAGACGGGGCGATTCTAGGAACAAACATTCTAGACCAAACCAGCAACGATCCGTCTATACCAGAGGAAGTTGAAACCACGCAAGAACCGAATAAAGAGGTCTGAACACTCTTTTTTTACCCAATTTGACGGCTTCGATCCTGAATGAGCCTTGCACTCTTCGCGATATTTCTTGATGTAGAAAAACCCGTGTATACTATTTTTCCTGAAACTTAAATTGCCAGTCTACGTCCCAGAGGGTTGAACGTCTTCAAGACACAGATGCCAAGTGGTCTGCATTGTTGGGTGCAGCAATAAGAAGCTCTCTCGTCAGGGTTTAAACAAGACCGCCGTTATAACTTGTAAATTATGTTGACCAACGGGATATTCGTGGAATAGATTTTTACGCCCGTAAAATCATACGAGCTTAGTTAATCACTCCCAACCTCTCTTAGATGCAGCATCGCGCTTTTAACAGGAGCAATAATTGTGAGATTTCGCTGGCTACTGCTACTTCCCAGCCTTTTGAGTGTTTTTCTTTTTTCCGCCGCCGCCCAAGCGCGTGAACTGCTATCTTGGCGTTTTGACAGCAATCAGAACCGCCTGGTGTTTACTACGGACGTTGGGGTTCAACCCAAAGCCCAACTGATTGCTAATCCAAGCCGCGTGGTCATTGATTTACCTGGAATTAGCCTGCGACGGTCGGTAACTCAACCCCAAAAAGGCGGAATTCGGGAAATCCGTGTTGGGCAAATTAATGCTGAAACGACGCGGATTGTGGTTGAATTAGCCCCTGGCTACACTCTAGACCCTCAACAGGTGAAGTTTCGGGGTGCAACGCCTACTCAGTGGTCGGTGGATTTCCCAACACCCCAACGGGTCGCGCCGTCGCTGCTACCGCCAGGCAGACCACCGGCTAACACGCCCTCAAACGATCGCTCTTCGTCGATTTCAATCCCTCCTTTGCTGGGACTCCCTTCTCCTGTGTCTAATTCAGGTCAAGTGGCAACAATTCAGGCTGTCGAATTGGCGAATAACGGTACTCAATTATTGATCAGAGCAGACCGAGGTGTAAGAGCCACGAGTACCTGGGATCCACGGGAGAATGCCTATCGCATTACTATCCCTTCGGCGCGGTTGGCTGACCAGGTAAGGGGGCCTCAGCTCAATGCCAGTAGCCCTTTATCGGGGGTACGAATTCGGCAACAAGATTCACGGACTGTAGTGCTTCTGGTACAACCCACTACAGGTGTCCAAATCGGAGAACTTAATCAGCTTAACGAGCAGTTGTTGGCGCTGCAACTTCAACCAAGCCGACCTGTAATTCCTCCCATCGGCTCGATTAACGTGCCGCCACCATTGAGGACAACGCCGATCCTGCCACCCTCCCAGACGCCGCTACCAAGTTCTTTACCCCGCGTACCGAATGGGCGTGTTGTGGTGATGGTCGATCCGGGACATGGGGGACCCGACCCTGGCGCAATCGGGATTGGTGGGTTACAGGAAAAGGGGATTGTGATGTCGATCTCTCAACAGGTCGCTTCGTTGTTGGAGCAACAGGGTGTTCAAGCTGTACTGACTCGCACGGGTGATTCTGACTTGGATCTAGAACCACGAGTCGCGATGGCTGAACGAATGAATGCTAATCTATTTGTCAGCATTCATGCTAATGCGATTAGTATGAGCCGCCCAGATATTAATGGATTAGAGACGTATTATTACTCTGGTCCTAGTTCTGGGCGTCTGGCCAAAACGATCCACAACAGCATTTTGCAGGGTGTGGATGTCCAAGACAGAGGTGTCCGAACAGCGAGATTCTACGTCCTCCGGCGGACTTCTATGCCATCGGTTTTAATAGAAGTTGGTTTTGTTACAGGTCGGGATGATGCTGTCAAATTGTCAAACCCGACTTATCAAAATCAAATGGCACAAGCGATCGCTCGTGGCATCCTTCAGTACCTTCAGCAGAATAGTCAAACGTCCTAGATCAACAAACACCGGTGTCCAATTATCCGACCTCTTACCCGAATGACTCATACGGGGAAAATCCGTCCGACTCCTACAGCGGAACCTCCCCGGTTCAGGAAATCAAACCGACCTTTACCTCCAAGGAGGAACCGCAGCACAGTCGTATCGGTGTTTTCGACAGTGGTGTCGGTGGTCTCACCGTCTTGCGTGAACTTTACCGACAACTCCCAAACGAATCGATTCTTTACTTTGCCGACACGGCACGGCTACCCTACGGTACAAGGTCGGGCAGCGAAATCTTGCAGTTCTGCTACGAGATTTTGAGCTGGATGGTACAACAGGGCGTCAAAATGATTGTCGTGGCTTGTAATACTAGCGACGCTCTGGCAGTGGAATCGTTGCGCCATGAGTTTAATGTCCCAATTTTAGGGCTAATTCTGCCTGGGGCGCGTGCCGCAGTTCAACAAGGTCGTCGCATTGGCGTTATTGCTACTCCCGCCACGGCGGCTAGTAATGCTTATCGACGTGCCATCCTAGAAGTGGAAGCTACAGCCCAAGTCTGGCAAGTTGGTTGCCCTGAGTTTGTGCCATTAGTCGAGCAAAATCGGGTGTACGAGCCTTACACGGCTGAAGTTGCGCGGCAATACTTAGCTCCTTTGTTGCAACAAAAAATTGATACTCTGATTTACGGCTGTACCCACTATCCACACTTAGCACCAATCCTACGGGAAATTTTGCCCCCACAGGTTAAACTTATAGATCCAGCGGAACACGTAGTTGCCGCCACCGCTCAAGAGTTGGACTTAATTGGGTTGAAAAACACTTGGGCGCCGCTACCGACTCGCTTCTGTGTTAGTGGTTCCCCGCAACAGTTTGCAAAGCTGTCCGTGCAATGGTTGGGTTGTACTCCCGTTGTTGAAAAAGTTCATCTACCAACTGTTTCTTATCCGTCGATACCGATAGAATTTGTAGATTGAGAAGGAAGGATAATGCGTTGACGTTCCACAAATACATCTAAGGGCACGATATTGCCGCGCCCTTAGATGGTGTGTATATAAGTTTTTTCGACAATTTCCTAAACCTTACTTAAATTCGGTTAGGTTAATGGACAATGGACATGGCTTGCTTGTTGAACCTTTTGTTGTTGTGATGCACCAAGCGATAGCGTTAGCGAAGCGGAACGTAGTTCAGCGCTGCTGCAAGCAGATGGCTCATTGCCAGAATGGGCAACTAAAAGACCTGCACTAGCTATGTTAGGATAATCAGCACGTCCTTCCAGCATGACATCCTTGGCTGCCACGCCATCACGCTTTGTTAAGGAAACGGCTTCCTTAACGCGAAGTGACCATCGTTCAACCTCATTTTTTTGACGCGCCTCCTGGGTTGGTAAATAAGGAGCATAGGCATCACTCATCGAGTTCGCCGCATATCGCGAACTTTTCATAGTCCACTGCGCTAGCACCAGCAGTAGATAAATTGTTAACAAATAACCAGTCGCTAGAAGAGGAATAATAATAGGCATATCATTGTAAACCATAGTGTGAGCCCGAAGTAGAGCGCTGTAAATGCAATACACGTAGCTTCAACAGTATGCTCAAATCCCTTACAGGTTGAGAATACTGTTGCTATTAAAAATTTTGGGATACAGATACTTTAGTTCCCATTCACTTCCCTATTTTTCAATGCAAGGAACTCAACCGATATATCCGGTTAAGCGTCACACTTTGGCAAGCAGGAAGCTCATCATTTTGTCTGACAGACGACCCAGCTCAGTAAAAACACTGAAAGATCGTCCAAAACCATCAGGCCGTAATCTGCCTTACCAAATTTATCTCTATCAAGAAGTGCAAGGAGATAATTTTCCTTGTCCACCACTGAATCAACAAATCTATGAATTT
>CADCTM010000151.1 GCA_902805485.1 uncultured Coleofasciculus sp.
TTTCCGTCGTTGGGGTAAGCCGTTTGAAGTTATGGGATTAAATGCAATATTTGTCTTTGTTGCTTCGGTTTTGATGATTAAAATTCTAGTTAAAACTCACATTGGCACGGGCGAAAACTCTCCAACTACTTACACCTGGATTTCCGAACATTTTTTCACATCTTGGGCAGGTGCGATGAATGGTTCTTTATTATTTGCGCTGGTGACACTTTTGTTTTGGTGGGGAGTTGTTTATGGAATGTATCGAAAACGTTGGTTTGTGAAAATTTAGCTGAATTTAAGCCCACCTATGTGGACATTGTTTGTCTAGCTGCGACTTTAGTGGTTAGGGGTTTTTACTTCCTTAAAACCTAAATACTGGCGAAGGCTTTCATTAACTTGTTGATAAAGAGTTTTATCTTCGCCTTTTAATCCAATCAAACTATACAACGAAACCTGATTTTCTTGCCGCCCTTTAAGATGGTGTTTCCCCATATCAATAACTTCAATTTCAGCTTGCACCAATTGATAAATAGATTCAGTAATGAGAATATCAACGCCAAGTTTACCCGTTAAACTTTCAACTCGACTTGCAACATTAACCGCATCACCAATTACCGCAAATTCTCGCCGTTGATGGGAACCAATATCACCCGCAATCACTTCTCCAAAGTTGATGCCAATGCCATTAAAAAATAATTCTTGCCCTTGCTGATGCCATTTTTGCTGCAATTCCACTAACGATTTTCGCATGGCTAGTGCGGCGCGAATTGCATTCATGGCATCATTTTTTTCACCTTGAGAAATTGGAGAACCGAATTCTGCCATAACAGCATCGCCGATGAATTTATCCAACGTGCCGCCTGCTTCTAGAATTGCCACCACCATTCCATTTAGATAGGTATTGAGTTGTTCAACGAGTTGTTCAGGTTCGAGTTTTAGGGAGATGGTTGTAAAGCCTCGAATATCAGCAAATAGAATCGCAGCTTTAATTTTGCGTCCCTTTAAAAGGGCTTGAAAATCCTCTGAATGTTGTGTTAAAATTTCATTAACAATGGGTGCGGCAACATAACGTTCCAGTGTCCGCCGCAGTTGAATTTGCGATCGCCTATCGTTAATTGCGACTATCGCCAAAGTCGAGATGCCACAGAGGGTAATCCCAATCATCGGCATCGCCGTCGGCAAAATCAGTCGGCTGAAAGTAAAGCTGAAATAGCTAATAATTCCCCAAACAATAGCAACACCAATCGCCCCCAAAAGTTGTGCAATCGCACCTTTACTAAATCTTGCCAGCAACAAACCTGTCCCGGCAACTCCCAAGAATACTAAAAAGCCGCGTAACGGTGTATTGGGGAAAGCTTTAGCGATCGCATTTCCTTCCATAATAGTCGCGATCGCATTGGCATGAAGTTCAATCCCCGGCATACTTACCGAAACAGGCGTGGCTTTGAAGTCTTGTAACGAGTCGGCAGTTACGCCAATTAATACAACCTTATCTTTAAACGTCTGATTTTTGAGATGGAATTGCCAATTATTCGGCTGAAGTACGTGCCAAAATGGGACACGCTTAAAGATACCGGGAGAACCGTAAAAATAAATCCGACTTCCCTTAATTGGGGGATATGAAATCTTAGCTGTCCGTAATGTTGCCTCAGCAAAGGAAGGAATTACCGGAAGTCCCGCAGACTGAGGTAGTTGCTGATTATAATTATCAGATAACTGAGAAATCTTCCCGTCAGAATCAGGCGAAAAATTGATTAACCCCAGAGAGTTTTGTGGCGTTTTAAAGACGGGATTCGGATAAATTAATTGAGTTAACTGTGCCGTCACTTCCCCCTCAATTTTTCCTGGATTGGAGGAGGCATAGCTAGTGGCAAGAATCACCCGATTGGGGTAGTGTTGCAACACCTTCTGCAATGCCAAATCATCCGCCACTCCATAAGGGCTAGGACTATCTAAAAGGAGATCAACTGACACCGATTTAGCACCCGCCGCCATCAAGTTTTCAATAGTCTTGGCGTAAGCCGTACGCTGCCACGGCCAATCTTGAATTAGTCCTAAGTCTTTATAAAGTTTAGGATTGCTTTGGTAGAAAAATTTACCTTGACTTAACGAGTCTTGGTCAATGTCTAGAATAACGATATTTTCTGGAGGTTTTACCGAACCACGCAAACTCAAAAAGCTAGAGAGAGTTTGGTGTTCAAATCGTTGCACTAAATCTAAGTTAAATCCAGTTGCAATCGCACCTGATACTGCCCACAACCCAATCAACCAGTTACCGCAGTTTGTTGAATTAATCATCTTTTGGATGCTTTCTAAGGTGAGAGTTTAGCGGTTTGGGAGTAGCCTTGATAAGCGGTAGCTTTTGGTGTTGACGGTACTAGCTACTACCTTGGGGAGAAGCTGCGGGTTTGGGCTAGGAGTAGCGCTTGTGGTGCTTTTTTCTGGGGAGATGCTAATAGTTTTGTAGGAGTTAGAGAACTAGTTTCTTTGGGGACGGGAGGGGCAGTTTGGTCAATTTTTTGTAAGGTTGGCAAGGGTTTATCGAAGTTATTAACTAAACGACTTTTTCGGCGGCGAGTCAACCACTCCTGACTGGTAAGCCGACGAATTGAGGCACGAATTTTACGGATGTCCGTTTCTCCGGGTTTAATTTTAACAATCTCTCCTGCCTTAAGCTGAAATTCTTCTGACTGGTTAGGAAGCTGAATGAACATTGTGCCTTCCCAGGTGAAAAATTCAATAGCATCCTTGGACGTTTGGGGCATTTTTATGTAAATCGTTGTACCCCGAATTCCGGCAATTCCTCCCGGCGTAATCACCTTAGTCGGTACGTGCTTTCCTGGAGTCACCCAGGTAATCATCTCACCGGCTCTGAGGTTGAGGCGGTTGTCAGGCTGTAGGGTTAAAACGGCATTACTACCAATCCGAAATGACAGTCCGTTTTTCAAGTCAATTTGTGCCATCGCCTTTTCCTCTGTGCGAATTGTCTCACCAATTTGCAGTCCCATCCCTTTTGCTGCAGCAATTTCTCCGAGCACTTTTAACCGCCTTAACCAAACGGGTTGAGACTGAATTTCGCTAATCGTTGCTGCTGTTTGACTAGGTTTTGCGGGGGCTTGTGCGGGTGATGATGGTGTTTGTTCTGATGTCGTACTTAGACTTGAAGCTGGGCTAGTCTGCTTTGGTGCAGAACCTTGACAGCCGGAAAGAAAGCCAGCTAAGGCTAGACTCATCAGTCCATAAGAAAGGTCTTTAGTTTTGCTACGGTTCTTATTAGGATGGAGAATGTCTCCCATAAATTTACACCGGAAAACGTTTAACGAGACTAACTTCACTGGAATCCTGATTAAATCCGGACGAGGCAAAAAATTGGTGATGGCTATTTAACAATTTGGTAATTAGTAATAGGGACACAAGCTTGACACAGATGAGCGCTTCTAAAGCTTACACAATGCGCTATAGTTCCCTGGAATAGCTTCCTTAGAGTTCTGACGTGCGCGGTGATTCTTCAAATAATCATGTAACCAAGTACAACCCCGCGCGACCAAATCATCTAAATCCAAGTCCCATAAAATCACAGTTTTGTCACTACTAGCAGAGGCAAGTAATTTGCCATCGGGACTAAATGCCACTCCAAAAACGCGATCGCTATGACGAGCTAAGGTTTTAATTAAATTACCATCCCGACTCCAAAGATTTACGGTTTTGTCGCTGCTAGCCGATGCAATTAATTTGCCATCAGGGCTAAAACTGACCCAATTCACTGCACCATTATGTCCCTTTAAGATGGTGATTAAATTCCCTTCTCGTCCCCAAAGATTCACTGTACCGTCATTACTGGCAGATGCGATTAATTTACTATCAGGGCTGAAACTCACCCAATTTACCGAACCATTATGCCCTTTTAATGTTTTAATTAACGTACCATCTTGATTCCAAAGCTTTACGGTTTTATCGTCACTAGCAGATGCAACTAACTTGCCGTCTGGGCTAAAATTTACTCCCGAAACTTCAGCATTATGACTTTTCAAGGTTTTAATTAAAGTCCCGTCTGTTTTCCAGAGTTTTACAGTTTTATCCACACTGCTGGAAGCGATGACATTGCCATCGGGAGAAAAATTCACACTCGTAACTCGATCTTGATGCCCCAAAAGGGTTTTCTGCAATGTGCCGTCAATGTTCCAAAGTTTAATTGTATTATCCCAACTGGCAGTAGCAATTGTTTTACCATCCGGACTAAAAGTACTATTACTAACTTGCTCAGTATGCCCCGTTAGCACGCTAATCGGCATCCCATCCCGGCTTCTTAGTTTAACAGTTTTGTCCCAACTGCTAGTAGCAATAATTTGACCATCTGGACTGAAACTGACACTACTAATTAC
>CADCTM010000152.1 GCA_902805485.1 uncultured Coleofasciculus sp.
CACCTGGATCGAACGGAAATTCTGACAGGCGTACCGAACCTGCACAACTTGTCAATAATCCCGTTAGGGCAATAGTTAGTGATAATAACAAAGAACGTTTCACGGTCGGGAAAATGTGCTGCCATCTGGGAGGTCTAATTCAACATTAGAGCCTCGGTCTAATACTTCAATATCCCACTGACCGCGACGACTGGTTTCAAACACAATATAACGACCATCAGGACTTAAACTTGGATTTCGCACCCAGCTACGATAGCCACGGGTAAGGATTTCGGCTCGTTTAGTTGCACGGTCGTAGAGTTCGACTTCTGGTCGTCCTTGGGCGCTGGCAATGTAGGCGATGTAGCGACCTGTGCGGCTAAGACTAGGGCTTTCTGCGATCGCTTCTCGTTGGTTCAATTGCGGCAAATCGACAAATCGCCTTTGTTGTAAATCATACATCATAATTTTGCGAGCGCCTTCCCGATTAGAAACAAACGCCACAAATCGACCATCGCCGCTCAAAGCTGGTTGCTCATCGGTATAGCGGCTGTTGAGAGCAACAGGTTCTTGGGTGCGGGTAGGGGGGCTACAGGCGACAACTAGACTGGTCAGGCTTAACCCGATACCCCAGCCGAGCCACCGATCAATTCCTACAACCGCCCTCAATCTTCTCACCTTAAGCTTTACTCATTACAGCTACCAACAGTTTGTTGTTTTTTTTGACGAATAAATCCTGATCAAACAAAAACAACACAAGAAACAGACTTAGTAATCAAAACGTTCTGGTTTGTCGTTTTCTTCTTCAAGAGAGTCGTCTATAGGTTGGTAATCGACATAATCTGCTGGTGTAGCAGCTACATCTCTACTCGGTGGGGAGGATAAGCGATCGCCTGACGGACGGCGCTTTCTAGGCTTAGACTCTATTTCGTCAGAATTACGGTCTGGGCGGGTTGTCGGGCGTGGGCGGCTACTGCGAGACGGCTTATCTTCTTCCCAACTATTGCTCGTGTCTAACTGGGCATCCCAACTATCTACAGGGCGTTCTGAAGGACGGTTACTCGTAGGACGAGGACGGCGTTTGGAAGGTCGATCTGTCCCTCTTGGGCGGTCTGAGTTCCCCCGGTTTTTTGGACGACGGACTTCTCCTTCATAACCGTCTGCACGGCTATTGCGAGGTTCGTCATATCCGCGAAGCCGAGGATTTTCATATCGATCTTCCTCCAATTCTGGTTGATCGTACAACTCTGCTTCTTGGTCGTACCGTTTATAACTGTTGCTAACACGGCGGTCGTCGTCCACAATTGGGGTATTCCGCTTTACCACTTCTGTTGCAACGCCGCGTAACCGAATCGTTTCAAAGGTAAACCAAATGGCGGAACCACTCATGAGAACCTGACCAAACAGCAGAATTGGATCGAGTCGCCATCCTTGGAATAACAGAATAGCGCCGCATAAAAGTCCCACTGCCGCAAAAAGTATATCGTGGTCTCGTGACACCTCTGGACGTATCGTTCGCAGAAAATAGAGTCCTGCCCCCGCAACCATTAGAAAAATGCCGAGAAGGCTGGCTGCGCCACCGCCAAAATTTACCATTGCTGTTCTCCTAAGTCAGTCCTATGGTAGCGAGTTATCATAACAAATCTCTACTATAACTAGACTCTATTTGATAAAGCTTGCTCTACATATCAGCTTAAGCTAATTAGTAACGGCTGTTTCAGGTCGAAGCTTAGAGCAAAACAGGGCAGCGGTTTTACTTGCTGCCCTGCCCAATAGTTGAGGTTCAAAAACTCAAGAGTTTTGTTAGGAGCGTTGAATTTTATCTTTTTGGCTGATAAAGATTAGGGCAATTGTCGCGGGAACAACCACAATCAGACCGCCTGCCAAGAGACTGTACAAAAAGTTTGCTAATGAAGGAGTCATAGAACTTCAACCCATTTTGATATTCTTCATACTAATTCTAATAGTCTGTTTCCCCCTTGAGAAGCTAGTTGAAGCGTGAGTTTTCCATAAAGCCATCCTATGGTTTGCTAGTTAAGCTTAAATTTAGGGGTCAATTTCACTCCTAGACGGTTTTTTGGTTCCTGTGGAAGTTCGACTGGCAGTTTAAGAGGCTATTAGGGCACAGAGCAGCTTTCGGGCAATCTGAGAGCTTCATGAACATTCATGTAGTTATACCGCTTAAAATTAAATTAATTGGTGTCAGAACATTCCTTGAGCCTGGACGTCGGCTCAAATTTAACCGCTACAAGTAATTACTTATGACTGCTACTGTTGCTAGTTGGACTCTTGGTATTTTCCTCGGACTGATGATCTTTTTGTTCATCTTTCGGATTGTGCTTACCTGGTATCCTCAGGTAAACCTAAATCGCCTGCCATTTAATTTAGTGGCTTGGCCGACAGAACCTTTTTTAGTACCGCTGCGGAAAATTGTGCCTCCGATTGGAGGAGTTGATATTACACCGATTATCTGGGTGGGAATTTTTAGCCTACTTCGAGAGATTCTTTTGGGTCAGCAGGGACTGTTAGGGATGATTTCTTAAAGCAACAGGTTTACCTTGTTGGGACGGAAGTCATTCCTAACGGCTCCCCCTCCTTTAAGCTTTGCGAGAAAGCATCATCTGTTCAACGAAATTGGTATAAACTTCACCTTCAAGAAACGCCGGTGTCTCCAAAATTCGTTGATGGAAATTGATCGTGGTCGGTACGCCAGTAATCGCGCACTCCCGCAAGGCACGTTTCATCCGCTTAATTGCAGCGTCACGGTTGGGTCCCCAAACGATTAATTTGCCAATTAAGGAGTCGTAGTAAGGGGGAATTTCATAATCGGTGTAAACATGGGAATCCATGCGGACACCGGGACCGCCTGGTGGCAGATAGCCACTAATTCTTCCGGGTTGGGGGCGGAAATTGCGATCGGGGTCTTCGGCGTTAATACGGCATTCGATAGCATGACCTTTGAGGACAACTTGCTCTTGAGTAAGCTGTAGTTTCTCGCCTTGGGCGATGCGAATTTGTTCGGCAATCAAGTCTAACCCGGTAATCATTTCGGTAACGGGATGCTCAACTTGGATACGGGTATTCATTTCCATGAAGTAGAATGCCCCAGAGCGATCGAGGAGAAATTCAATAGTCCCGGCTCCGACATAGTTGATCGATTTTGCTGCCATGACGGCGGCGGTTCCCATTTTTTCTCGCAATTCTGAGCTTAGAATCGGGCTAGGGGCTTCTTCTAGTAGCTTTTGATGTCGGCGCTGGATTGAGCAGTCTCGTTCGCCGAGGTGGATGACGTTGCCATGACTGTCGGCAAGGATTTGAAACTCGATGTGACGAGGGCATTCCACAAATTTTTCAAGATAGAGACCAGGATTACCAAAGGCGGCTTCGGCTTCTCCTTGGGCGGCAAGAAAGAGTTTGGTAAGTTCGCTTTCGTCGTGGACAAGGCGCATCCCACGTCCACCACCGCCTGCTGTGGCTTTGATCATGACTGGATAGCCGATTTTTTTGGCGATCGCTTCCGCTTCGCGATCGCTCATCAGCAGTCCCTCACTTCCGGGTACAGTGGGCACTCCAGCACGTTGCATGGTTTCTTTTGCTGTAGATTTATCGCCCATCGCCCGGATCGCGTCAGGGGTGGGACCGATGAAGGAGATTTGATGATCGGCACAAATTTCAGCAAAGCGGGCATTTTCTGCAAGAAAACCATAGCCGGGATGAATGGCGGTGGCGTTGCGAGTTAAGGCAGCGGCAATGATGTTGGGAATGTTTAAATAACTTTTGCTACTGGGAGGCTCGCCGATACAAACCGCTTCATCCGCCAGTTGGACATGAAGGGCGTGTCGGTCAATTGTCGAGTGAACGGCAACGGTGGAAATCCCCATTTCTTCGCAGGTTCGGAGAATCCGCAGGGCGATTTCCCCCCGATTGGCAATCAAAATTTTTGAAAAGTGCATAGAACAGCGCTGCTACATCCGTATCAGATAGGATAGAGGCGATCGTGTACCCGATTTATTACTTTTTCCTTTTTCCCTTGAGTTGGGTAGCATCCAAAGGGAAAAACACTTAAGTTACCTGGAAGCGCAAGTTTTCTCACGACCGCCTAAGCTACTTGTTACATAAAATAATCAGTCTAAGTTATGGGAATGTGAGGTGATCAAACAAAATAAATATCTTACGTCATAATTGACAGACTTTTTGGTAATATAAACTATACGCGGATGTGGCGGAATTGGTATACGCGCACGCTTGAGGGGCGTGTGCCTTTGGCTTGCGAGTTCGAGTCTCGCGATCCGCATATCTTAATCCTTATATTGGGATTACAAGGAAATTGAGGAAAAAGTGCTACCAGAGCTAAAGCTTTAGTAACTTT
>CADCTM010000153.1 GCA_902805485.1 uncultured Coleofasciculus sp.
TGGTTGCGCCTGTGCGGGGTTCTGAAGCGTCGATATTCCCCAGTGACTTGCAGACAAAACCCCGGTAAGTAGCCAGCTAATACCTGTTGTGGTTAATTTCATCGCCTTCTCGCTCTCAAATATTGAATCTGGCAGACAAATATTGATGTTGTCAAGCTTTTTAACGTTTTGATAAATAGATAAAATTGCTCAAATTTATAATCTGGTGTTCTATATTTAGGGGTAATTAATAATAAGACCATAGATCCGGTTCGGGAAATCTAAACCTTGTTTATTATTAATGTTGCTTAAAAAAACTTATCAACTCCGAGGAATCTATCTGGACTCGACTTTTGGCGAATAGTCTTGCACAAAGTATTTTGATAGCTTGACTTCGATATTGGGCTTCTAAGTGCGATCGCTAATGGAACAAATAGATCGAAATCAGCATAAAGCTTACCTGGGAAGCGGATGGGCATCTCCCCTACGAGTTAATGTCCAAGGTAGCATCCCCCTCAGCTCGGCAGAACGAAACATCGAAGAATCCATTTGGTTAATTCTACGCACAGATTTGGGTGAACGGGTGTATCGACCTGACTTTGGATCGCGCCTATCTGAGTTAGTCTTTGCACCCCTGAATACTCAAACCTTACTATTAATGCGTCTGTACGTCCAAGAAGCTTTAGAAATGTGGGAAACCCGAATTGAAATAGACGCCGTGCGTACTGACCCAGATCCGATTCGAGGGCGCGTGGACATCATTATCGAGTACCATCCTAAAGACAGTTATGATTCTCGAAGTTTAGTTTACCCTTTCTACATATTACCAGCAGTCGAATCGCAATAATTAAAATATAAAAGCTTTAGAATGTTTGATTTTTAATTGGTATAAAAGCTGTGGATTTTGATTTTTTACCGAAGTTACCAAAGTCTAATTTAGATGATCGAGCCTTTAAAGACTTAGTAGAAGAGTGCATTTTACGCATTCCTCGTTACTGCCCGGAGTGGACAAATTACAACCCCAGCGACCCCGGCATTACCCTAATTGAACTGTTTGCCTGGTTGACCGACCAAATGTTACTTCGGTTCAATCAAGTGCCGTTGCGGAACTACATTACATTTCTAGAATTACTAGGAGTTCGCCTCCAAGCACCTGCACCTGCTCAAACCGATATTACCTTTTACCTAACAGCAGCCCTCCCAGAAGCTTACTCAATTCCAGGGGGAACGGAAGTGGCGACAGTGCGAACCGAAACCGAGGAAGCCATTATTTTTAGTACTGATGAACCGTTAGTTATTGGTAATCCGAGTGTACGGCATTTCCTAACAGCAGAAACCGCAGAAGAAGCACCGCAAGTTTTACGCGATCGCTTTACGAACCTCTGGACATTACGATCCGATGGCGAGTGGGGAGGACGAGAACTTTCCCTCTTCAACGAACAACCTTCACCGAGTAACTGTTTTTACCTGGTATTCGACCCAGAAGGCGAAATTGAAGGCAACGTCATTGCCATGACCCTGCGAGGAGAAGCAGCAACCACCACAGGCATTAATCCAGAAGCGCCTCCCCGGTGTTGGGAAGCGTGGAACGGTACCTACTGGGAGTCAGTGCTGCTACAAGAAGCCGATGATGGCACAAAAGGCTTTAGTTTTAGCGAAATCAACCCAGCTAATGGCAATGCCCTCCAAGGCGCCGATTTAATCTTACATCTCCCGGTTCGCTGGCCAGTGACCCGTTTCACCGCCTATCAAGGACGTTGGCTGCGTTGCGTCTATACGACGCCTGAACTGGGTCAACCAGGGTATAGCAGCTCCCCCCGCATAGTGGCGCTTTGGGTTCGTTCTATTGGCGGCACGGTGGGGGCGAGTCAAAGTAATCTGATTCGGAATGAGTTGATGGGAGAAAGCGACGGGACACCAGGTCAAACCTTTCAACTGCAAGGGTTTCCGGTATTGAACCGCCGGGATGATGAATACATTCTCGTGACGCCTCCAGGAGGATTACCTCAAGCTTGGCGGGAGGTCAGCGATTTTGCCAACTCTGGTCCTGAAGATTTGCACTATACCTTGGATTCGCGCACCGGGGTTGTTCAGTTTGGTCCCTTGATTCGAGAACCCGCCCAACTGCAACAACAGACACTGCTACGGGCAAGAATTGGGGCGTATGGCAATCCTCTTCTACCGGGGGCGAGTCGTAACCCGATGGATGAGGGGGTGGCAACCCAAGAGATTCGGGCGATGGAACGCCAATATGGGGCGGTTCCCTTGCGAGGTGCCGAAATTCGGATGGTTGTATACCGCACCGGTGGGGGGATTAAGGGGAATGTGCAACGAGGAACTTTGACCATACCCAAGTCGGCGATTCCTTATGTTACCAGGGTGATTAACCACATCCCGGCTCGAAATGGTGCCGATGCCGAGTCGTTGGAAGATGCGGTGATTCGAGTGCCTGGAATGTTGCGAACACGCGATCGCGCCGTTACTCCTGAAGACTTTGAGACGCTGGCAATTCAAGCCGGACAGGGGGCAGTGGCGCGGGTTCGTTGCTTAACGCCGACAACTGTGAATGATGCGGGAATCGTGCGTTTGCTGATTGTACCCCAGGCGAATACAGAGGCGATCGCGCGGGGTGAAGGTATCCATCCTGATCTGTTTGCCCTGACGCCTCAACTGCAAGATCGAGTCCTCGCGTACCTAAATGAACGTCGGTTACTAGGGGTGCAAGTCCGTTGTTTGCAACCTAATTATGTGGGTGTGTCCGTGCAAACGGAAGTGGCATTGGAACCAGAGTATAGAAACTTCCGCGCCCAAGAGGATATTTTAGCGAAATTGCGTGTTTCTTTATACCGCTTTTTTAATCCTTTAACTGGGGGAATTGATGGCAGAGGGTGGCAGTTTGGTCGTCCCGTTTATCCGTCTGATATTGTGACGTTATTTCAGCGAACTCCTGGCGTTCGTTATTTAGGAGTTGTGCAGTTGTTTGAGATTCGTAAACAAGAGCAAACTTGGGTGAGGACTTTGCCTTTAGATCCGGTAATTAATCCAGGTTCCCAAGGATTAGTTTGTTCTTGGGCGGATAATCGTTTGCGATCGGGTCATGTGATTAATCTAATTCAATAAATAAGGCAGTAATGAAGAGATTTTTTGCAAGAATTAAGAGGTTTTAATTTTAATCACAGATACAGGCAGATAATATCAGGTTATTCATCTGCGTTTATCTACCTTTCCAACTGCTAAATTAGGCTAATGACACAAGCTCGTTCTGGTCAAATCTTACGTCTGCAACTCACTCCAATGGGACGCCCCCAAGCCACCCCTACGCCTGTCTCAGCCGTTACAGGGAGTGTTGCGACGGAAACTTCCACAACGGGTTGTCAGGTGGTTCTGCACCCTGGAGAGCCAAGTGAGATGGTTGTCCATCTCGAAAATTTGGGAACTCGCACTTTGCAATTAAATTTACAAGTTGAGGGATTTCCGACTGAATGGTGTCGTATTGGCATGGAGGGTAATGAGCTGCTTCCTGGTCAGCGGATGGAGGCTTTACTATACTTTCAATTGCCAATTAACTTCTTTGAGGAACAGAAAACGTTTTCCCAGGATAATCCGTTAATTCTCGATTATCGTAGCTGTATTTATGTTGATTATGTACCTGTTGATACCGACAGTCGGCAAGTAGAATCTGCCACTTTTGACTTGTATATTCGTCCTCGCAGTCTTTACTTAAATTTTGTTCCTGCACTTTACCGGGAAGTTGATTTTATTGGGCGCTTCCTAAAGATTTTTGAGGAGACATTTGAACCCGCTGTGCAAGCGATGGATGTCCTCTGGGCATATCTTGATCCTTTGACAGCGCCCCAGGCATTACTACCTTTCTTAGCTTACTGGGTGGCGTGGCCAATGGACCCACGTTGGAGTACCCAGAAGCAACGCCGCTTAATTAGTCAAGCTTTAGATATTTATCGTTGGCGTGGAACACGGAAGGGTTTGCGTTTGTATCTGCATCTTTATACAGATTTACCTTTAGATGAAGACATCCCTCAAGAGGCGGATAAACATATTGGTATTGAGGAAGTTTTTGGCGATGGTTTTGTTCTGAGTACCACTCGTTTAGGTCAGGATTCGATTATGGGGGGCGGTCGTCCTTATCATTTTATCGTCACTTTACGCCCCGCTCCAGATGTTCAAATTGATCAACAATTGGTACGGCACATCATCGAACAGGAAAAACCTGCTTTTTGTACTTACGAACTTTATATTGAGTAGTTGTTATTAATTAAAGAAAAGTAACGATAACAAATTAGGAATAAAAAATGACTCAACCTTTTCCTCCTCCCAAAACCCAACCTTTTGAACGTTTGCAAGTACAAG
>CADCTM010000154.1 GCA_902805485.1 uncultured Coleofasciculus sp.
ACTATCGGTGCAACGTAAGTGTCAGCAAACATTGGTTTAACTTGCCACTTAATCTCAAAGCCTTTCGGTGTTGTTTTATAGCAACCGCCAGAGCGGTTAGGACGATAGATGCAAGACATACTCCATCGCATCACGTAGACAATCAAACTGGTCGAGTTGTTTGCGAATATGACTTTTGAGCCAGAACCAGCATCGCTCAATCTTGTTGAGATCTGGTGAATAAGCAGGTAAGTACAGCAACTGACAGCCAGCGTCCTGAATCAGTTGCTCAATGCGACCTCCTTTATGGAAGCTTGCATTATCCATGATTACTACCTGCCCTGGCTTGAGCAGAGGAATTAGGCAGCTTTCTAACCAAATCTCAAATACAGTCCGATTGCAGGAGCCTTCAACGGTAAAGGGAGCCATCAGTTTCTGATTACAAAGGGCGGCAATCATATTGACTCGCCCCTGTCGTCGTCCGGACTTCAAGGCATAAAACCGTTGCCCTCTTGAGTTCCATCCGTAACCATAGTCTTCCCGATTGTCCATGCCCGCTTCATCTACATAGACAATTATTTCATCCGCCCACTTAGCCACCTGCTTTATGAACGTTTGCCGTTTCGACTCATCCCGTTCTTGGTAGCCATAGGTCTTTTTTTTCGCGTGAACCCAATTTTCTTCAAGGCTCGTGAGATTGTGCGATCGCTGATGTCACCCTCCCACAGTTGCGCCATCTCCACCTGCGTTTTATCTCCATGAGCCTTGGCAAACGTCCGAAACTGCTCCCAGTCGGTGATTTTATGGTTGTTACCCGGTGGACGGTTCGGCTTGGCTTGAAAATCCCCTGTTTCGGCTTTGCGCTGCAACCACAGGTTGATCGTGTTGCGGCTGATGTTGAACAGTTCACTCGCTTCGCTTTTCTTGAGTCCATCTAAGTCGATCGCTTGGAGCACTTTCTGACGGAAGTCGTAACTATAGGGTTTAGCCATGGCAGAGCAGACGGTAGCAACTCACAATCACACCTTTATTCTATGTCCTAACCGCCCTAGCGGTTGCTATACAATCTTCTTCAATTGCAAGCCAAAGCGATCGCAATTCTTGGCAAGTGGAACAGTTTTGAATCTGATAGGCAACTGCATTAAGCCAATGTTGCAAGGTGCGGTAACTGATGAATTGTCCGCCTTTATCGGTGCGATGGACAAAGATGACGTATGCCCAACATTCGACACGCACTATGCGGCGTTTGGGAATTTTTAGGAGTTTTGCGATCGCTCCTAGTGTAATCCGGAATTTCTTGGCGGGTTGGATGCGGCGAAATAACGAGGTCATGATGATTTATGGGTTTGAGGAATTGAATTCAGTAGGGGCGCAAGACCTTGCGCCCCTACAATAGGGTTCAAGATTGCAGAGTGTCCCGAATTTCCAACTCAGTTTCTGCTTGCGGTACGTCAAACATGATTTCAAACGGAACATCTGGCATCAGTCGCTTGAGGACTTGCAGATGTCCTTCTGCATCAACTCGGCGGCGAAAGCGTCCAACAATTCGCATCTGTACATGAGAGACGGGGCGGATAATGCACCAAGGATTGAGCCTTTCTGCATAAGTCATAATATTTTCAAGGTTGAGGTTTGAGGAAATTTTCAGACCTAATTTGCTTGGATCTGGATGAAAAGGGTTTTTTCATGGGACATTAAAGGATGGATTCAATGTCCAATCAAGGCAGTGCCTTGTGCCAAAAGGCGGCAGGCAGCTATGGGAAGTTCAGCCGAATAGCTGTCCGCTCCTCTGGCACACTGGGTAAGGGCAGAAAACTAAGATTTACCGTTTATGGCGGCTTTCTGAGTCGTCTGCTTTTTCGTCCTTACCTTCGCTTTTGTTGATCAACTAAAGTTTATAATGAGTAGCCAAGAAGATCAACCCCTAACCCTTGCAAAATTAAGGGGACGTTTAAACCTAACTCAAATGAAGTTAGCATCTGCTCTTGGTGTCAGCATGGCAACTGTTAGCGATTGGGAAACTGGTAAGAAGGAACCACGGCTAAAGCACGTTAGGCTGTTAATCGAGGTTCTTGGCTGCTCGTTTGAGGAATTGTGTGAGGCGTTTGACCAAGTTAAAAGGCGGGAGTGATTTCTCTTGGCTCAACTAGGAATTGCCCATGCTTCTCTCCTGCCGGAACAATTCCAGATTTTGACGGCAAACTATGGTACTCGGATGCTCGACACCTAATAACTGTTCACAGAGTGCTAAGGCTTGCAGATATAAGGGTTCGGCTTTGGCATAACGTCCTTGTGAATTGTAAAGATATGCCAGATTGTTGAGGTGGGTGGTGACATCGGGATGGTCTTGACCCAGCAGCTAATTATGTAGCAAAGAAGAGAAAGAAACCCAAATGCGATCGCACTTTCAACCCGTACTCAGATGTCAGCATTATTTCAGATAAACGAAAATAGAAATGTAGCCAGTTTTCCCGGTTAAGCCTTGAGTAATCCTCAAACCACCCCAACCCGTAACAACCAACAGGAAACCCAGTTAAACCGCACTCGCGCCAGTTTGCGGCAAGCGTTGTCCTGGTATTCCAACTTGCGACGCCACAAAAACCATCCCCCGGATGTGGAACTGCAAGCGTCACTCCGCAAGGAGTTGGAAATTTTAAAATCTACTCTTGACAAACTTGACCAAAATGTAATTAGGATTGCTGCCTTTGGTTTAGTCAGTCGCGGCAAGTCGGCGGTTGTTAATGCTTTGCTAGGACAAAAAATTCTGCAAACGGGTCCCCTTAACGGCGTTACCCAATGGCCGAAGTCGGTACGTTGGACACCTAATAACGACGGAAAAGTGCAGGTAGAGTTAATTGATACGCCTGGGTTGGATGAAATTCAGGGGGAGACACGGACGCTGATGGCGTTTGAGGTGGCGCAAAGTGCGGATTTAATTTTGTTTGTAGTAGCGGGTGATATTACGCGCACCGAATATCAGGCGCTTTGCGAACTGCGAAAAACGCAAAAACCGCTGATTCTAGTATTTAATAAAATTGACTTGTATCCCGATCAAGATCGTGAGGCAATTTATCGACAATTACAACAACTTGGCACAGGAAGTCCGAAAGATAGACGCCTGCAAAAAATACTGTCAGAAGATGAAATTGTGATGGTGGCAGCGGAACCGACGCCTTTGGAAGTGCGCGTTGAATGGCCCAATGGAGAGGTGACTTATGAATGGGAAACGCCACCGCCACAAGTGGATGAGTTGAAGCAAAAAATCTTAAAAATGCTCAACCGAGAAGGGCGGACGCTTTTAGCGGTTAATGCTCTAATTCAAGCCCGAAATGCGGAAAGTGCGATCGCAAAAAAGACTCTAGATTTACGCAGAAGCGAAGCAGAAGAATTAATTTGGCGTTTTGCTCAGTATAAGGCTTTAGCGGTGGCACTCAATCCAATTGGGATTGTGGATATTTTAGGAGGTGCGATCGCAGATTTAGCCTTAATTCGCTCTCTTTCGCGGTTATATGGCTTACCAATGACAGGTTATGAAGCGGGAAAGCTTTGGAAGAAAATTATTGTTAGTTCTGGAGGTTTATTATTAGGAGAACTTGGAAGTAGTGCTTTGTTAGGATTGGAAAAAAGTGCCTCGGCAATTGTTAGTCTTGATAGCCCATCGAGTATGACGGCATATGCCGGGGCAGCGATCGCCCAAGCCGGAATTGCCGGTTATGGAGCTTATACTGTTGGTCATGCGGCACAAGTTTATCTCGAACAAGGCTGTACTTGGGGACCACAAGGACCGAGTACCGTAATTGAAGACATTCTCAATCAGATAGAACCAGATACCATTCTCTATCGTTTGCGGCAGGATTTAGAGCAAAATCTCGGAAAACTTGACAATTAAAAATGTCATGTTATTTGTCAACTCTTCTCTTAGCGGATGGCATAGAGAAAACATCACTCCGTCGAATTAGCAAGACAATCTATTAAGAAATTACCTTTTTCTCTGGGCATTTTTATTTAGAACGTTTAATCTAAGTGTTAAGCCCATGTAGCAATTGTGGGTCAAGCAAAATTCAAAAATATCAATTTCCCCAATAATGGCTGTGGTTAATACACACTTTCATAAAATAGCATTAATTGGCTGGACATCACTTTTCAGTTTAATTTTGTCTGTTTTTCCAAATTTAGTAAAAGCACA
Organism: uncultured Coleofasciculus sp.; assembly: GCA_902805485.1. GTDB lineage: Bacteria > Cyanobacteriota > Cyanobacteriia > Cyanobacteriales > Coleofasciculaceae > CADCTM01. The sequence continues at coordinate 4,166 of CADCTM010000154.1, forward strand.
AACGCCCCCTTCTTTCCGAACAAAGTTCAAAACTCAACAGCATAACCTGCTTAAGTGTGGCTATCGGAAGAAAGAAATCACTTTGAAAATACCTGCTGGGTTAAGTCCTTCCCAAACAACAGAACTAGAAGGAAATCGGGTTGAAAGCAATGTTCGTTGTAATGAGTATCAACCTCCGAT
>CADCTM010000155.1 GCA_902805485.1 uncultured Coleofasciculus sp.
GGCTCAGGAAATAGTGGGATTGTTTTCAAGTCGTTAATCCTAACTTGCACAATAATAATATCTGGATGTAACGGCAAAAGATGCTCATCGAAGCGTCCTAATACCTGGGCTAAGGTCTGAGTGCTGATGCCTCGATTGACAAAAGAAAAGTCCTTGAGATTTGCCGGAACGAGCCACATTTCGGCTCGCAAATCGCCAAAGAATACTACGTTTTTTTTTGCGGCGGCAGCAATATCATCTGGTAAAGAGTCGGCACTAAAGGCGCGTAGCCCCAAAGGATCTAAATTAGTTTGGTTTAGTAGCAGGTAGTAGTCTCTCGCTTGGAGGAACAAAAGCGAGTTGAATGCCAGGGATACTACTAAGGCGATATATAAGGTCAGACGAAATAAACGCTTCTGTTTTGGCATATAGGGCTAGGTAGTCCCCAGACGTTTAACTTATGTAGTGCAGTTAAATAAAGCAACAGCATTAAGTTTAATTAACCCAAAAAAAGCCCCTGCTATGACACAGGAGCATTTTAATTATTTAACGTTTAGCTATTAAGTAAAACCACCAACTTAGTCGAGGTCAGGCATCGAAAGCACAGCCTCAGTTGCTCGGTCAATACCCTTCTCAAATCCAGCAGCAGCCGCACGAGCGCGACCAGCGTGCCAGAGGTGTCCTACTAGGAAGAAGAAGCCCATGACAAAGTGGAAACAAGCCAACCAAGAACGGGGAGACACATAGTTGAAGGAGTTGATCTCCGTAGCAACGCCACCAACCGAGTTCAAAGAACCCAAAGGAGCATGGGTCATGTACTCAGCCGCGCGACGAGCTTGCCAAGGTTGAATGTCGTTGTTGATCTTGTTCAGGTCAAGACCATTAGGTCCACGCAGAGGCTCTAACCAAGGACCTTGGAAATCCCAGAAGCGCATCGTTTCTCCACCGAAGATGATTTCACCAGTAGGAGAGCGCATCAGGTACTTACCTAGACCGGTCGGACCTTGAGCAGAACCGACGTTTGCACCCAAGCGTTGGTCACGAATCAAGAAGGTCAAGGCTTGAGCCTGAGACGCTTCCGGACCTGTAGGACCGTAGAATTCGCTAGGGTAAGCGGTGTTGTTAAACCAGACGTAGCAAGCAGCGACGAAGCCCATCAGGGACAAAGCACCCAAGCTATAAGAGAGATAAGCTTCTCCAGACCAGATGAAAGCGCGACGTGCCCAACCAAAAGGCTTGGTTAGAACGTGGAAAATACCACCGAAAATGCAAACCAGACCTACCCAGATATGGCCGCCGATGATGTCTTCCATGTTGTTGACGCTGACGATCCAGCCTTCGCCCCCAAAGGGAGCCTTCACCAGATAACCGAAGATCACGGCGGGGTTCAGCGTCGGGTTGGTGATGATCCGGACATCACCGCCACCGGGTGCCCAAGTGTCATAAACACCGCCAACGAACATTGCCTTAATTACCAACAGGAAAGCACCAATGCCTAACACAATTAGGTGGAAGCCCAAGATGGTGGTCATCTTGTTTTTGTCTTTCCAGTCGTAACCAAAGAAGCCAGAATACTCTTCCAAAGTTTCAGGACCACGGACAGCGTGATAGATGCCGCCGATACCCAACACAGCAGAAGAAATCAGGTGCAGCACACCAACTACGAAATACGGGAAGGTATCAAGCACTTCACCGCCAGGACCAACACCCCAGCCCAAAGTGGCTAGGTGAGGCAGTAGAATCAAGCCCTGTTCGTACATGGGCTTCTCAGGCACAAAGTGAGCGACCTCAAATAAGGTCATTGCTCCAGCCCAGAAAACAATCAGTCCAGAATGGGCAACGTGAGCGCCCAGCAACTTACCAGAAAGGTTGATCAGACGGGCGTTACCAGCCCACCAGGCAAAACCTGATGATTCTTGGTCACGATTTCCCGCGACCATAGAACTACTTGAAAGCGTTACCACTTGGTACTACCTCTTTGAGAATAATGAATGATGAACAAAGAGTGATGAATGCTGAAAAATTAGACTCCAACATTCATCTTAAAGGTTTTTTACAGAGCGTTACCACGAGGCAGAACTTCCTCAGGGAACTCGAAGCGTTCGTGAGGTTGGTCTTGTGGAGCCATCCAAGCGCGAATCCCTTCATTCAAGAGAATATTCTTGGTGTAGAAGGTCTCAAACTCTGGGTCTTCGGCAGCGCGGATTTCCTGAGACACAAAGTCATAAGCCCGCAGGTTCAAAGCCAAACCAATAATCCCTACCGATGCCATCCATAACCCTGTTACTGGGACGAAGAGCATGAAGAAGTGCAACCAACGCTTGTTGGAGAAGGCAATTCCGAAGATTTGACTCCAGAAGCGGTTGGCTGTCACCATCGAATAGGTTTCTTCAGCTTGGGTGGGGTTGAATGCCCCGAAGGTGTTGGCTTTGTCGCCATCTTCAAATAACGTGTTCTCCACGGTTGCACCGTGAATCGCACATAGTAAGGCTCCGCCCAAAATCCCGGCAACTCCCATCATGTGGAACGGGTTGAGGGTGAAGTTGTGGAAGCCTTGGATGAACAGGATGAAGCGGAAGATCGCCGCGACGCCGAAGCTGGGGGCGAAGAACCAAGATGATTGTCCCAGTGGGTACATTAAGAACACACTCACGAACACGGCAATTGGTCCGGAAAAAGCGATCGCGTTGTAGGGACGGATGCCTACTAGGCGGGCGATTTCAAATTGCCGTAACATGAACCCGATTAGGGCAAATGCGCCGTGGAGGGCGACGAATGCCCATAATCCACCGAGTTGGAACCATCGCGTTAGGTCGCCTTGGGCTTCTGGTCCCCACAGTAGCAACAGTGAGTGTCCCATGCTGTCTGCTGGTGTGGAAACTGCTACTGTCAGGAAGTTGCAGCCTTCGAGGTAGCTTGATGCTAGTCCGTGGGTGTACCACGATGTGACGAATGTTGTGCCTGTCAGCCACCCGCCTATTGCCATGTAGGCGCAGGGGAATAGTAGTAGTCCACTCCAGCCTACGAATACGAAGCGATCGCGTTTTAGCCAGTCATCTACGGCATCAAATATGCCGCGATTACTTGGCGCGCGTCCTACTGCGATTGTCATATTACTGATCTCCAGGATTTTATAAGTGCTAAAGAAAACCTTGCCAACCCGTCAACTTGACTGCTTTTAGAGGCAGGCAGATAACTGACTGGGTTATCAGGAAACTTTACTTTTCTTTACCATACTCCATATCTTAGGTGAAATTTCCGAACTTTTCCAGTGTTTTGAGTGAAATAAATCATAAAAAATCTCATCTTGGGTGGAAATGTGAGCAGGCAACCCCCTTCTATTCCCTGCCTGTGCTGTCGCCTGTCTAAGATAATGAGATAGACAAATCAAAAAGTTTAACGCTTGAAACCGTATGTTCACGATTGACTTGACTTTGAAAAACACACCCGTTCCCCTGTCTGTACAGCGCAAGTCGGCAGAAGAGGCGGAGACGACTTACCAGGAAATTCTCAAAGCGATGGGTTCTGAAAGCCCTAAGTTATTGGAATTGAGCTGCGATCACCAAATAGATAAGAAAATTGGCATTCTCAGTAATCAAATTGGTGCAGTTATGGTTTCACAAAAATCTGGTGCCGCAGGCGCAGGACGTACACCCGGTTTCTTTGCTCTCGCTGAATGAACACAGCGGCAATTCATGTCCAGAATCTTTCCTTCAACTGGCCTGGAGGAGCGACGGTTTTGCAATCTTGCTCTCTGGATGTTCCCAAGGGTGAGTTTTGGATGCTCTTGGGGACGAATGGCAGTGGAAAGTCAACATTACTGAGATTGCTGGCGGGGCTATTACAGCCCCAATCTGGTGAGATTCAAATTTCACGCCCTGTCGGTTTTGTCTTCCAGAACCCGGATCATCAACTCGTCATGCCTACGGTTGGCGCTGATGTTGCTTTTGGGTTGGTCGAGGAAAAGCTTTCCCCAGATCAGGTGCAGATGCGGGTGATGCAGGCGTTAGCCGCCGTGAATCTACTAGATTTACAGCGACGCCCAATTTATGCTCTTAGTGGGGGTCAGAAGCAGCGAATTGCCATTGCTGGTGCTATAGCCCGCGAGTGCGAGGTCTTACTTTTTGATGAACCTACGGCTTTGCTCGATCCAGATACTCAACTGGATTTAGTGGAGCAAGTGCGGCAGTTGGTTAAAAGTCGCGGTTTGACTGCACTTTGGGTAACACACCGTTTGGATGAGTTGAATTATTGCGATGGGGCTTTCTTGTTAGAACAAGGTCAGGTTGTTGACCAGGGTGAACCAGAACGCCTCAAGCAACGACTCATTAGTCATTAGTTGTTAGTCATTAGTCATTAGACCA
>CADCTM010000156.1 GCA_902805485.1 uncultured Coleofasciculus sp.
ACAGCACCAGGAACCCCTAGCCCAAATGCACTTTATGCCTTGTGGGCAGGGGCTAATGACTACCTCGTTTTACCCCCACAACTCCGCGCCACCGATGCAACTGCTGTAGTCAATAACTTGTCTAATGCCGTAACTGCACTCACGGCAAAAGGCGCTCGTAATATTATTGTGGTTAATCTACCAGACTTAGGGAAAACACCCCAGGAACGAGTACAACCAACTGCGACGGCTATCAGCGCTCTTACTAATTCTCATAACACCAAGTTGACGACTGCCCTACAAGAAATAGCCCAAAATCGTAACATTAACATCATTCCAATTGATGCCAATGCCTTGTTTAATGAAGTAATCGCCCAGCCCGCGAGATTTGGTTTTACAAACGTCACAGAAAGTTGCTTAAATCAAACAGCAGGTACGCTTTGTTCAAACCCAAATCAATATTTATTTTGGGATGGCATTCATCCGACAGCCGCCGGTCATCGGATAATTGGAGAATTCGCTTATGCGGTGTTGACTGCTCCCCAATCTGTTGTCCCTCAAGGTGATATAGCTTTAGGTATTGCTCAAAGACAAAGTGAAAGCTTAGATGCCCGTTTATTAGCATTACGAACTAGCCGTGAAACGCCATCCAACCAGCGCGTGGGTATCTTTATCAACGGTGATTTAAACTTTGGTAATCAAGATACTAAAGCAACGAAAACAGGCTTTGATTTTGCCAATACAGGCGTTACCGCAGGCATTGACTACCGTGTTACTAATAATGCCACTGTCGGTGTTGCTGTCGGTTACACGGCGAACAACACCAACCTTAATAACAACCTCGGTAAAATTCAAGTGGATAGCACTGGCGTTTCTGTTTATGGCAACTTTGTTCAAAACAGTTTTTATGCCGATGGTGTTGTGAGTTATGGCAGAAATAACTTTAATATCAGCCGCAAAATAGCATTCGACAACCGTACTGCCACAGCGGCTCCCAGTGGAAATCAATTTTCTGTAGCAGCGAATACTGGGTATAACATCAAAGCCGGTAATGCTGCCTTTGGTCCCACCGTTGGAGTGCGATATAATCGCGTTGATATTGATAGCTACACAGAAAAAGATGCTGGTAGCCTGAATATGGTGGTCAAAGACCAGGAAGCAGAATCAGTCGTTCTTAGTTTAGGCGCAGAGGCATCTTATCGGATCAAAGCGGGGGATGGTGCGGTTATTCCTTATGTAAGGGCGACTTACGAACATGAGTTTGCCAATGACAGCCGAGAAATCATCACGGAAATGGCGAGTCAACCGGGTATCCCGATGCGGGTGAATACCGAAAATAGCGATCGCGATTACGTTAAATTAAGGGCTGGGGCGCAGGTGGTAGTCTCGGAGAATGTCTCAGGGACTCTTGACTATCAAGCAATTCTTGGACGTAAGGATTACAATGACCAAGCTGTAAAAGCGGAAATTCGTTACCAATTCTGATTTTTAAGCGTTAACCCAAGCCAATATCTAAAAGCATCATGACGATAAAACCAACCATGATGCCTAAAGTTGCTTCTTGTTCTTGACCTTGGCGATGGGATTCCGGGATAATCTCATCGCTGATTACAAATAGCATTGCACCCGCAGCAAACGCCATTCCCCAAGGCAAAATCGGTTGAGCAATTGATACAATTCCGGCACCAATTAAGCCCCCTAGAGGTTCCACAAAGCCGGTTAACAAAGAAACCTTCAAGGCATAAATAGGTGTGTATTTTTGAGCGACTAAAGACAGTGCCACAACTAACCCTTCTGGGATATTTTGTAAGCCAATACCGATCGCCAAAGGAATACCATCAGCCCAATTACCAGCGCCAAAACTAACGCCAACGGCTAAACCTTCGGGGAAGTTGTGGATAGTAATTGCCGTAATAAATAGCCAAATGCGTTTAAGAGCTTGTTGATTAACACCTTCTGGACCTTTCTTGAAGTGTTCGTGAGGGATATATTTGTTACTCAATAGCAGAAACCATCCTCCCAGGAAAACCCCCGCCGCCATGATCAATGCCGCACCCATTGAAGAAGCACCTTGAGCGATTGCGGCTTCTGTACCTGGGACAATTAAGGAAAAAGCGGAAGCGGCTAGCATTACCCCGCCGCCAAACCCTAAAGCGATCGCTTGTGCGCGCTGAGTTAATTTGATCGGCAATAAAATGGGCAAGGCGCCGATTCCAGTAGCAAGTCCAGCGAATAAACTAGCAAGAAAACCGACAAGAATAGAATTCATGAGGTGGGAATGTTAATAAGGGGGCTTGTCGCTAAACATTATCCCAACAGCCCCGATCATTACTCGTTGCAAATTAAATCGAAAGCGGCTGATTACCCGTTTTGATGTTCATCTAACCACTTAATCATCAACTCATTTACAGCTTCCGGTTTCTCATCATGCGGGCAATGTCCAGCATTAGGAATGCCCACAAACTCAACATCCGGTCCCGTTTCCCTGTGCTGTTGATAAATTGCCGCCCCGGCAATTGGCGTCCAGGGGTCATTTTCTCCCCAAATTACCAGCAACGGATGCTTTACCTTCGGTAACAATTCCGTAGGGGAGGGACCCGGAGGGGCGGTGAGAACAGAAGCAAAGACTTGTTGGGCGCCAGGGTCACAGGAAGGGGTATAGAGTAAGTCTACCAGCTCCTCTGTAATTGCTTCTGAGTCGCGGTAAACTTGGGTAAGAGTGCGGCGAATTCGGGATTTTTGACGAATCAGGTTAAACAGGAAGGGTCCCGTAATTTTAGAACTTACCAGCTTGGTAAAGCCTCCCATCACCGCACGCAAGGGGAAATTTAGTTCATCTGGACGGTGATTCAGTCCACCGGCACAGTTAATTAAAACTGCACCCGTTGTAATTTCAGGATAATTGGTAACAACCATCAAACTTAGCAAGGCGCCGATGGAGTTACCAACAAATACGGTAGGTTCAGCGATATGGGCGTCCCAGAAGTCTTTTAATTGCTGCTGCCACAACTCGATTGTGTAATCTAATGCGGGTTTATCGGAACCGCCGAATCCTAAAAGGTCGATCGCAAAGACTCGATAACCTGCGTCTGCTAGTACGGGGATATTTTTGCGCCAATGTCCGATGGATGCGCCAAAACCATGAATCAGGACTAGGGGTTTACCTGTACCCATGACGGTGTATTGAATTTTGTGACCTTGCCAATTCCAAAAGTGCTTTTCAAGAGGGTTTGTCGATATCGGCTGTAGTGTAGTCACGGTGTTTTATGAAGATTCTTTAACTACTTCTTATGATAATTGTCTGTGATGTGAAAAATTTATCGCCTCACAGCTAACTGTTAATTGGCAAATCTGCCTGGAATAAGCCAGGATTGGGTTAAAGTCTTGCACAAAGGGATAAAGATGCCCCCAAGCCGTAGATTAGCTGATTTAGAAAAAAACTTAGAGTTGAGATACGAGACACTTGGGAAAGCGGAAAAGCGTCTTGCCATCACGGACGAAATTTTTCAAAAAACGCGATCGAGTAGGGAATTAGGGAAGAAGTTTTCCAGAACTTCGCAAGGAGGTATCTCAATGATTTCAGTGGAGATACAAACTCTTGTTGAGAGGCGGTTAGGAGTTTCGCTAAAAGCGATTATTGAGTTTTGTCAGCGTTGGCACATTTATTTTCAATTCAAACCGAAATGTAATTTAAGTGCAGCGTCTGCCAGTTGCATCAGTTCCTCACTCAAAGTGCCCACTGGTTCACCCTGAATTCGCGGCTTAGAAATTGTCCTTACTTGCTGCGCCTGCACCTTAGAAGGTTTGGGTAGACCGCTATGATCCGCATGACCTGCGCTCGCCTTCACCATGCAATTCAGAAATAGATGGTATTTGAAAAGTGTGATCGCTTTTGAGTTGAAGTTGTACGAGTAGTGCGATCGCAGGTGGTTTAATTGGGAGAGCAACCGCCTTCAGTGTGCAATGCAGAAATAATGACATTTGGAAATAGCGGTAAGCAAAGCTATGCCGAAGGCTTATCGCTATAAAGTTGAAGTTGTACGAATAGTGCGATCAGTCTAAATGATCTGGATCTACCCCTACCTCCCGCAATCGTTGAGCTAATTGTTCGGCACGTTGAGCTTGTTGTTCGGCACGTTGAGCTTCATATTTCACCTGTTCTTCAGGAGTCAGATAGCGTTTTCCCTCGGCGTCGTACCAATACAACCATTCCCTTGCCACCCCAGAATAATTCCCCCTCTCACACCCAATTCCTAAGCCTATTTCTGGCATCCACACTGGATTTCCAGGCTGTAACTCATACTTCCCATTGACTAACTTATGGACTTCAAAACGTGGTTTGCGACGG
>CADCTM010000157.1 GCA_902805485.1 uncultured Coleofasciculus sp.
GATTTGGGAAGCAGTTTCATGTTCTTCTAACCACTTCTCAATCAATTCCTGCAACACATCTCCCAGATCACGCCTAAGTAAGACACAGGTTGCCTTAAATACTCGCTTTCATTGATTCGGGAAAACGCCCTCGAACAAATAACTGGTTTTTCCGCTTCTGATACAGATTACAACTGATAAATTCTCAATTCTATTATTTCATTGCTAAAAACCCTTGAAATTTTTTTGCTTTTTTGCTGTAGTGATACAGTTAAAGCCAGCGTCTAACTTTTCTACAGGCTGACGCTGGCTTCAATCCCTCTCTCATAGGGGAGGGCAGGCGGAGAGGTTCTTCTCAAATCGACTCTGGTTTATTCACCATCTGCTCCATCTGCTCCATCTGGGCAATCTTCAGGGGGATTTTAACCTCTTCCATTGGCTGAGAAACTTTCCCATGAGTTGTACCAATCAAACAAGTTTGAGCTAAACTCGCCCCATCCAAATTCGCCCCTTCCAACTCAGCACATAGGAGATTTGCCCGTGTCAAATTCGCTCCTGCCAGATTTGCCCCTCGTAAATCTGCCTCTTCCAGATTCGCTTCACTCAAACTCGCCCCCTGTAAATCCGCTTGAGACAAATCTGCGCCTTTCAGATTCGCCCCATTCAGATTTGCACCGCGCAAATCAACGCCCCGAAAGTCAACCCCTTGCAAGTTAACACCCATAAGATTTGCACCGCTCAAAAACGCACCAGTAAACGATGCATTAGAAAGCTTTGCCCCCATCAAATTCGCGCCTCGGAGGTTGCTGCCGCGCAAATCAGCACCCGTCAAATCAGCTTGCATCAAATTAGCGCCTAAGAAATTTGCCCGTAAATCAGCACAAGCCAATTGGGCACCAACAAGATTAGCCCCATCAAATCGTGCGCCATTTAAATTAGAGCCAGAAAAATTTGCCCCCACTAATGTTGCACCTGCCAGATTAATGCGCTCTAGCATACAACCTGAAAAGTCTTCATCTTCCAAATTTGCTCCGGGTAGCTGCTTAAGCTTCCCTTCCCGAATTGCCTCAATCTCCATCACCCTTCCCCAATCACTGAGAACATATCTAAAAAATCCATTAAATCAATCTTTCTTAGAAGAAACACCTAATTGCGCCTCTTCATTAGCCGGAGAATTAAGCAACCACATTCCAGCGGCAATCTTCGGTTGATTCGCCTGCAAACCCATCCCCTGTTGCATTCCCATCACTAACAAGACTAGAGCTTCCACTAATTTAGAGTCAAACGCCTGGCCTGAAAGCTCCTGGCATTCAACCAAAGCCTTAGACATTGCCTCTTCCCGACTAAGAGTCAACTGATCCTCCCCAGGTTGAAGCGCCTGTGCTTGCCTAACTCGTCGCTGAAAATCTGCCACCAGTCCCAAAATTCTCGACTCTAGAGGAATCGCATCATAACTTAACCCTGCCGGAGTACCCGTACCATTCCACCACTCGGTTTGGTGCGTCAGGATTTGAGCAATTGCTTGTAGCTGTGGCATCGCTCGCAATGCCTGGACTCCTGGTATCAGGGGACAACTAGGCGCCTCATCTTGACCGTCAACCGCACTCATGAGCGAGGAACTTAAGCCATGTAACAAACCCGCCAGTCGCAGACGCTTTAGCTGCCATGCGGGTAAATCCAACAACTGTCCCATCGCCTCAGATATCGCTGCCACCTCAGGCGCAGCCATTGGGTTCGTTACATCTGCCTGATCGATTAGCTGCGCCATCCGTAAGAATGCCTGCAATTCATTAGAAAGCAAGTTGTCATCCAACGCCTGTTCTTGAATTGGTACCCCAAGTGCCGCCTCCCCAAGGTGGGATATATCCTCATGACTATGTTGGAGATAATCGACCACCCGCGACACCACAAGGCTGATATCATCTCGCTGCGTCTTGCCGAAGCCAGCACTAATTCTTTGGACTTGTGCCGTTAAGGCTTGTTGTAATTCTGGGTTGTAACTACCGATATGAGCGATCGCTAATTCCACTGTTTCCTTGACTAATTCTGGTTCAAAAGTCCAGAACCCGTAAAACTTCCGCTCTGGATCATTCTCTGGCTGCCCTTTTACACCATAATCTGTTGAAGACAGCTCTTGACATAACACCATTGCTGTGTATGTCTCAGACAAAATCATCAAGTGCCACTCTTGAGCGACTGGATCGCTAGGTTCTAGACTGACGATCGCAACATTTGACATTTGACTGGTAGGGTGTTCCGTAAAACCGGCATCAGGAAACGCCATAATTGCCACCTGACAAGACTTCTGGGCTAGCTCACCATAACGAGCTGCCTCTTCCAAATACCACTTGCCCCGCTGAAATGCCGTAATCATCAACGGCGCACTGTCTGACTCCAGAATGAAGTCCTCTAACGCATGGCACAGTGCCACAAGCGTGTTTTTGTAATACACCCCAAAATTGAGAGGTCGTTTTCCCCCCCGATGGGCAATTTCCAGCTTTTGTAAAATCGAACCGTCCAGCATGATTTGTTATGGGTGATTTATTATTCGCTTGTTTGTGGGTGAGCTAATAACCTATATCCAACTACCTATTTAGCGGTGACTAATTGTTTCTGCTTCGGTTCAAGAGGAGCAGCAAGCGCTTCCTCTAGATCCGCACAACCGAGCTTTTCTTCCAGGATTTTCATGACTTCCCGCCCAAAGTCATTAGGATTTTGCCGCCAAGCTTGGAGACAAACTTCACCAAAAAAGGAACCAAGCGGTTCTGGGTTCCACATCAGTTTCTTCACCGTCCAAGGCTTCAGGTTCATCGGGTCATAGTCACGTTTGATCATATTATTCTCAAAGGCATACTGTTCCAGATGAGTATGAGGCTGTAAACCAATGAAGAAGATCGCGGGTTCGACTTTATCCGCACCAAAGATTCGCTCTAACTCTCGGTGATAGGCAACCGTCTGGCGAATTGTTTCGGGTCGCTCGTCTATTACATTAAACGAGTAATTAACCGATACCAAGTCATTAAAGCCCGCTGCCTTCAAATCACGACAGTTTTCCAAGACGGTACGCAGGTTATAACCCATCCGCATTTTCCGCACAAGTTCCTGGGAACCGCTGGTAATGCCAATTTCAAAGTAATTCATCCCGGTTTTCACCATCAAGTCGCATAATTCGGGCGTCAGGTTGTCGGCGCGAATGTAGGCGGCCCAGTGGATATCTGTCATCCCAGAGTCAACAATTTTCTGCAACAGCTCAATGGCATCGTCCATGAACTTCCGCGCTGGGATAAACTGAGCATCGGTGAACCAGAAGTTACGGATGCCTCGGTCGTAGAGTTGACGGATCTCGGCAACGACTTCATCAGCGGGGTTAATGCGTACCTGTTTACCCTCGACGACTGTATAGATACAGTAACAGCAGTTGTGGGGACAACCGCGTTTGGTTTGGACACCGATATAGAAATCTTGGTCTTGGAGGTAATATTGAAATTCTGGCCAGGTGCCTTGGATGTAGTCGTAGTTGCTGCCGCTTTATTGGATTGGAGTCGGCCATTCGTGAATTAAGCGCGAGCGTGGTGTTGCTTCACCAACCACAAAGCAGCGCTCATCCCGAAAGTCTTGATTGCGAAGCACTTTTTCCAATAATGCTTCTCCTTCACCCACGGAAATAATTGTTCCGGCTGGCAACTCTTTCCCCAGTTGCTCGTAAAATACACTAACCGCCCCACCCCCAACAATGGCACGAACGTCTTGTTGATATTTTTGGGCACGTTTTAGCCCTCTAGAAATTAACCCGCGATTGCGCCAGAGTTCAGAATAGTAGGAAATAGCTAGACGCAGCAATCCAAAAGCACCGCGCAACTTTAATAGGGGATTCCAGGAATAGAAGAACTCGAAGGAATTTTGTAAGGGGTTGCCGCCTCTGCCGCCAACTGGGGCATAAATTTGGATATCGCGCCAGGAAAATACTAATAGAGTCGGCTGAAACTCGTCGATGCAAGCATCAAGGGCACTCGCAAAATCTAGGGGAGGTACGGTTCCTAAATCGAAGATGCGCTGTTCGACTTCTGGAAACAGCTTGTGAACGTGGTCTGATAGGTAGACAACGCCAAGGGGAAAGATCGGGTTGCAAGGAAGGCGAATATAAAGAATTTTTTGCATGGCGAACCTTTGCGTTAAGGATTTTTGTTTATAAGTGTCTGTTTAGAAATGAAAACCTGAGAAACCATTCCCTCATCAACACCTGTGCCTGTCACCGCAACCGTTGGGAACTTGCAGCCGCTTGATTTTCTAGACCCAGCTCACCAACAAGAGCGTTCATAGAAATTCTGAGATTAGTT
>CADCTM010000158.1 GCA_902805485.1 uncultured Coleofasciculus sp.
CTGAAGATGGAGTTAATCAAGCCGTGGATATTATTCGGCATTATTTGGAGAATTAGATCAGTTGAGTGCTATTCATCACCTTTAGAGCTGTGTCGTGAAAGTTTGGGTAACGTGAAGAGTAAGTGCGTGAAGCGTAGCTACTCCGTTGGAATCGCCTTTTGTGGGGTGCGGAATTCTCTCTCGAAGCAACTAGAACTTTCAGCAGATCGCATCCCCAATCCAGATTGCTCATCACCCGCTTTTGCTCCGTCAAGCACAAGGTAGTGTGAAGATGTCCTCTTCTTCAGTAGCCGATCGCATATTACGGAGAAAACTACCTTGCCCGACTTGACTATCCACGCTCAACCACCCCTAGAATTTATCCCACCAGCCTTTAACCCGTTGGTTTTACGAGCTACCCAACAGGTACTGCCCTTCTGGATGCGATCGCAAACAGCCATCAGCGAAATTCAAGCCGATAACGTTGAAGTTTTGGTCGATTTGTATCGTCAGTTTCAAGACGGTAAAACTCGCTTCTTGATGGCATTTCGTCATCCCAGTGTTGACGACCCTTTCTGTATGACACACTTACTTTGGCGGGAAGTGCCACGAGTCGCAAGGGCTAAAGGCGTATCGTTACAGCATCCAATTCATGCCCATTTTATCTACGATCGAGGCATTCCCTTATGGGCAGGAGATTGGGTAGGCTGGCTTTATTCACGCTTGGGTGGCACTTCCATCCATCGCGGTAAGGCAGACTGGACAGGATTGCGATCGGCGCGTGAGTTGTTTGCCAATAGTCAGTTTCCGATGGCGGCGGCACCAGAAGGAGCTGTCAATGGTCACAATGAGCTTATTAGTTCCTTAGAACCAGGTATCGCTCAACTAGGATTTTGGTGTGTTGAAGATTTGCTCAAAGCTGGACGCGATGAGCAAGTGGTAATTGTCCCTGTGGGAATTCAATATCGTTATATTGATGCTCCCTGGCAAGGAATAGAACAACTTTTAAGTCAATTAGAAGCGATAAGTGGTATTCAATCAGACAAGTTAAAGGCTGAACCTTCCAAAAATCTTTCCCCGATGGAAGCTGATTTGTATCGTCGGCTTATTCGTTTGGGCGAGCATTTACTCTCATTAATGGAGGACTTTTATACGCATTTTTACCATCAAAAATTGCCAATGGTCAATGAGGGCAAAATGCTTCTAGAACAATCATCAGATCATGCCAATGAAGGGCTAGCCTTACGCCTCAAGGCTCTGCTGAACGTGGCGCTAAAGGTCGCAGAAGAGTATTTTAACTTACTGCCCAAGGGGAGTTTAATCGACCGTTGTCGGCGCTTAGAACAAGCTGGGTGGAACTATATTTATCGAGAAGATCTCAAGAATAAAGCACTGTCTTCTCTCGAACGCGGTTTAGCTGACCGAATTGCTGAGGAAGCTAACCTGCGAATGTGGCATATGCGGCTGGTAGAAACGTTTGTGGCGGTGACAGGACATTATGTTCTTGAAAAACAAACAGTAGAGCGGTTTGCTGAGACGACTTTACTATTATGGGATTTGGTGACTCGGATCGAGGGTAGTAATCCTTTCCAACGACCTCGGTTAGGCAAGCAACGGGTACAAATTACGGTGGGACAACCTCTATCCGTTTCAGAGCGTTACTCAGCTTATCATGCGAGTCGTCAGCTTTCAAGAAAAGCTGTAGCTGATCTTACACAAGACCTCCAACACGCGCTAGAAGGTTTGATTTCAACGGGAGGATAATAGATCAAGAGGGTTGGGATGAAAGCGAAGACGACACTGCCTTCGTTTGAAATGCTTGATTTTTACTTATTAATTGTTTTATGCGTATTCTTGCCATTGGTGACATTCACGGCTGTTTAACTGCATTTGATACCCTGCTTGCTGCTGTCAAGCCGCAGCCAAACGATAACATCATCACATTAGGGGACTATGTAGACCGAGGACCTGACTCAAAAGGTGTGATCGATCGCTTAATCGCGCTGCATAATACGGGTCAGCTTACGGCTTTACGTGGCAACCATGAACTGATGATGCTACACGCCTATGCTCACCGCGAGAAAAAATCCCGTTGGCGTAGTTGTGGCGGCGATGCGACTCTTGCCTCTTACTCGAAATCTGGCAAAGGGGGGAAATTAGCTGATGTACCAAATCGTCACTGGAATTTTCTTAAGAATATCTGTGTGGACTGCTGCGAAACTAAGACACACTTTTTCGTTCATGCCAACGCTTATCCTGACTTACCTTTAGCAGCGCAACCTGACTATATGCTGTTCTGGGAAAAGTTTGGCAATCCGCTGCCGCATTTTTCCGGAAAAATTATGGTTTGTGGACATACTAGTCAAAAAAGTGGCGTGCCTTTAAATGTTGGTCATGCTGTTTGTATTGATACTAGGGTTTATGGCAAAGGTTGGCTTACTTGTTTGGATGTGACGAGTGGAAAGGTTTGGCAAGCTAATCAAGCTGGGAGTGTAAGAACTGCTTGGATTGATGAATTTGCCTCAGATTTAATAAAATTTCCCTCCCGTTTTAGATAACAATTAACAATAGATAACTCAGAAGAAATTGACCAGCTTTTACTTGTAAGAACCGGAAAAAATTCTTGAAGTTGTAACTTGTAAGTTATAGTTACCAAGGACTGCCAATGATTGTAAAGGCTGACCAGTAATAGGGATGTGCAAGACTTTTCTTGCTCAATTTAGCGAGTTCTGGTGGCAGAGAAATAGATTGAGTGCTAGTAACTAACTTGCCGCTGGAAATATTTACCTGCCCTTTAAGCATGGATATTTGTGCCTGCCGCAGTCCCTCTGACTTAATTGGTGCTTGCTTCAGTTGCTGGTACAGTGAGGTCATAAGTCCGAGCGTTCCTTCATCATTGACAGACCACAGAGAGGCGATCGCTGATTTGACTCCTGCTTGTATAGCCAAGCCGGCAAAGCCAAGTTCCGCTTCTTCATCTCCTAAAGCTGTCCTACAGGCGCTCAGTACTAATAACTCGACAGAAGGGTTATTCCAACCCAATTGGTTTAATTGGTTCATCCGCAGCTTGGTGTCCCAAAGTTCGATGTAGGAGTTGCTAGCAGCACCTGGCTTAAAAGTCGCATGAGTGGCTAAGTGAATTAGACCAAATGGCTGCTTCTGTCGCTGTGACTTCAGGTTTTCTAGGGTAAAGGCATCATTGAGGAAGGACTTGCCTTTCCACAATGATGGCGTAATCATCGATAATTCTGCGGGCACTGCTGGTAAAGGCTTAAGATCGGTAAATTTCGCCGCTCCCATTGCCAGAACCTGTAAGTTGTTAACATTTTTGTATTGGGTATCCGTAAGGCTGAGACTGGGCATCAAGCCGATGCTATATTTCTCTACTAGGAAGTTTTGACCATCATAGAGTGCTGCTACAGGAAGCGATCGCAAACCAGCATCCATCACGAAAGCCAGATTCTCGATACCTTGGGCTTTTAAATCGGCTTCCAAGGGCGCTATCATCCATTGATAAAGTTTTTGCCCTGTAGGCAGGTAGCCACGACCACTTCTGACATTAGTCACTTGAGAAATAAATTCATTAGCAACTTTAAAGACTTGCTCGCGCACCGCTGTATCCACCCGGCGGCGAATTGGTACACCATCAGAGGTTACGAGAATTAATTCCAACTGATCGTTAGGATTACGGGTTTCGGGGCTTAGATTTTGGGGATTTTGGCGAGATGAAACCACGCCCGAAGCCGCATTAGATGGCACAAAAGTCACATAAATAATCGCGGGTTTAACTCCGCTGGCAGTCTCAACGTTACGCAGAATAGTACGAGCTTCTGGCAATGTTGTCGTCTTAACCTTAGTAGACTGCCCTAAATAATCCTCGAATTGACGAGTAAAAGGCTCTTCAATTTTTGAAACTACGTCAAGTTCGGGTATACCAGAGGACGACGTAGAAGCAAGATTTGCCGCTTCTCCCCTCCTAGGAAGTTCAGACTGTGCGGTTGTTGTGTTGCTCTTGTCGGTTGTATCCCTTCCTGATGAGTTAGCCGCATCACTTGACGTACCAGTTGAGCCACCGTCACTGGATGTTGAGGTGGGTGCTGGACTTGGCGCTGGACTTGGACTTGGACTTGGACTTGGCGCTGGAGCTGGACTTGGCGCTGGACTTGGCGCTGGAGCTGGACTTGGACTTGGCGCTGGAGCTGGACTTGGCGCTGGAGCTGGACTTGGCGCTGGACTTGGCGCTGGACTTTGTGCTGGGGCTTCGGGCGTGGTTTCATCTCGCCAAAATCCCCAAAATCTAAGCCCCGAAACCCGTAATCCTAACGATCAG
>CADCTM010000159.1 GCA_902805485.1 uncultured Coleofasciculus sp.
CCTTCTCTGTTAAAAGAGGCTTCTGCTTTTTGCTTGGCACGACTCAGCAATAAGGCTCTTATGCAATCGCCGCCCGTTAATAGCTGACAAAAATCGCGATGTCTACGACAAGTACTACGTCCTACGCCATTGATTTTGGCACCAGCAACACCGTCATTACTCGCTGGAACCCTGTCACCCAGCAACCCGAAACTATTAATTTACCTGGCATATCGCTACAACTGGGTCAGAATCCGCCTTTGATTCCCAGCTTACTTTATGTAGAAGACGCAAGTCTAGATCAGGTTGCGGTTGGGCAAGTTGTGCGTGACAGAGGACTCGACCTTACCAATAACCCCCGATTCTTCCGCAGCTTTAAGCGAGGAATTGGTGCAGACATTCAAGGATTTCTCCCTGAATTGGATGGAAAATTTGTCAAGTTTGAACAAGTTGGGCAATGGTTTCTGAGTGCGATTATCGAACAATTAGTATCCTCCCCTTACCAAGGGAAGAAAAGTTCAATTGAATCGCTGATTTTAACCGTTCCTGTAGATAGCTTTGAAGCTTATCGACATTGGTTAGGGAGCGTCTGCCAATCGCTACCAGTTGAGCAAATCCGAATGTTAGATGAACCGACAGCGGCGGCATTAGGTTATGGCATTGCGGGTGGTGATGTTTTACTAGTAGTTGATTTTGGCGGTGGGACGTTGGATTTATCTTTAGTAAAACTGAATCAGGAGGTTCAAGCGGAGAGAAAGCCTCTAGGATTTATCTTGAAGTGGGGCGAGAAATTACTGGGTGAAAGTTCAGGACAAAAGACAAAGATTGCCCGTGTTTTGGCAAAAGCTGGGCAAAATTTAGGGGGTTCTGATCTTGATAATTGGCTGGTGGATTACTTTGTGGAGACTCAAGGATTAACTCGTTCGCCTTTGATAACTCGATTGGCAGAACGTTTGAAAATTCAGCTTTCTGAAAAGTCCTCGGCAACGGAAGTTTACTTTAATGATGAAACTTTTGAGAGTTACGAACTGAAATTAGACCGCAATGGATTTGAAAATATCTTGAAAAATCACCAGTTTTTTGAGATACTGAATGAGCGGATGACCCAAGTATTGCAACAAGGACGCCGAGGCGGAATCGAAGCATCAGATATCGATGCGGTTTTATTAGTCGGTGGCACGGCAAAAATCCCAGCGGTTCAAGAGTGGGTGAAGCAATACTTTGAAGCTAGCAAGATTCGGTGCGAAAAGCCGTTTGAAGCGATCGCTCAAGGCGCACTTCAACTGAATCAAGGCATTGAAATCCAAGACTTCCTGTACCACAGTTACGGCGTTCGTTATTGGGATAGACGCAATAATTGCCACAACTGGCATTCTATTGTTAAAGCGGGACAAGCTTACCCGATGAATGAGCCGGTGGAATTGGTTTTAGGGGCATCGATTGACAATCAACCCAGTATTGAATTAATTGTTGGGGAGTTGGGAGCCGATACCGGGGGGACGGAAGTTTATTTCGATGGCGATCGCTTAATTACTCGTCAGGTAGGCGGTGGCAAGACCTCGGTACAACCGCTTAATGACCGTGATGGGGCAAGAAATATTGCACAATTAACGCCCCCTGGAAGTCCAGGACGCGATCGCTTAAAAATCCAGTTTTGGGTTGATGCTCAACGTTCTTTAAGAATTAATGTTGAGGATTTATTAACTGATAAAATGTTATTGCAAAATCAAATCGTTGCTCAGTTGAGTTAGGAACAAAAAAACAATTTTTAACCGTAGCTGGACACAGATGAATTTGATATTTGTGCGTTCGTGTATATCCTCGATATGGTATATTCCTTGACAGGGAATATTTCGCAGGTTCTTTGAAGGGAATCGAAACTAGACGGAAAGTCTGCGACGAAACCAGAGCTTAGAGATTTGCACAGTTATATTGCCTGTTTTTTTTGGGGTCGAAAGATCCCTAGATTTTGATTGAGGTAGATTTTATGGATCAGAATAATCAGTCTGTTGGGCGTCGTGATTTGTTGAAGATACTCGGCATCGGCGGGGCGAGTTTGGCGGCTAGTGTTACTGGCAGTAGCTTACTTTGGGATACTCAGCAAGCGGTTGCTCAACAACCGACTAATAATTCACTTTCAAAAAACCCTGAACCAGTTACTTCTGATCAAGCAATAAAAAGATTGGTAGATGGAAATCAACGGTTTGTTAATGAAAAGCGTCAAATTCCCAACCAATCACGGTTACGCCTGCAAGAAACTGCCGGAGCTCAATATCCTTTTGCATCCATACTCGGCTGTGCTGATTCTAGAGTACCTGCAGAAATTGTTTTTGATCAGGGACTTGGGGATTTATTTGTCGTGCGTGTCGCGGGTAATGTTGCCAGTCCAACCACTATAGGTAGCCTAGAATTTGCTTCAGCGGTGTTAGGTTCTCAGCTAATCGTAGTTTTGGGTCATAGCCGATGCGGTGCTGTATCGGCAGCAGTTCAAGGCGATCCTCTACCTGGAAGAATTGGCGTTTTTGTTGAGGAAATTAAACCCGCAGTCGCAAGGATAAGACAGAAAACAGGGGATCTTGAACAAAATGCCGTCATCGCTAATGTTCAATACCAAATTGAACGCTTGCAACAAAGTTCGACTATCTTGGCTTCCCTAATTCAGCAAGGCAAACTTAAAATTGTTGGTGGTCGTTACGATCTCAGTACGGGAAAAGTAACAATTGTTACTTAATTTTTGTGGGCAGCGATCAGCACTTCTCCCAAGCGCCTGCCGAAGGATGCAAAGGAGGGCTGTAGGGCGAACAATTTACTCGCTTCGCTATCGCGATTACACCTGATGGCAACAGTGGGGTGGGAAGCTATCGACTAACAACCACAGGCGTTCCCACTGTTGCCCAATTAAACAACCAACGAGCGTGATCGACTGCCACATTCACACATCCGTGACTGACTGGCGTGCCAAAACTGCGATGCCAGTAGGCACCGTGAATTCCGTAGTTGCCCTCGTAGAACATCACATAAGGCACATCGGGGATGTCGTAGTTATCGCCTCGCATTCGTGCTTTTTCATGCTTCGATTGAATTTTGAAGACGCCCGAAAGAGTTGGCGTAGCGTCTTTTCCCGTAGAAATTACAACAGCATGAACTGGATTTTTTCCATCCCAAGCAATCAATCTTTGCTTTTTCAAATCAATTTGAATCCAACGTGTCTGTTGCCGTTTCAGTGCCGCGATTTTTTGAGCAATTTCACTCGCCGGGGCTGTGACAGCGGGTGCTACCCACCCATTTATCGCGATTAGAGTAATGACGGCACTAGTAAGAAGTGTCCTAGAGCAACGCCGCCAGTTAGAAGAAATGATGTTCATGTTCACCCTCAAGAGTAAAAGTTAATGAGAGAATTTGAATGATTTAATAAATCACGTTTTGTGGGTTATTGTTCGATTATTGCTCAACTTTTTGAATTAGTTGTTAGCTGTTCCTTCAGAGTTTTTGCGCGATATGCGATCGCTTTCCAGTCTTCTGTACTCACTAGCGATTTGGGAAATAATTCTCCAGAAAGTCCAACAGCAATTGCTCCGGCGGTAATAAATTCCTGAGCATTCTCCAACGTCACACCCCCTGTCGGAATCAGTGGAATTTGACCGAGGGGACCTTGTAAGGCTTTGATGTAACTTGCTCCACCTACGGCTTGAATTGGAAATACTTTAACGCTGCTTGCCCCCGCATTCCAAGCTGTGACGATTTCCGTTGGGGAAAGCGCCCCTGGCACAATAGGCACATCGGCAGCGACGGCGCAGGCAATTAATGCCGCATCTACGTGAGGCGTAAAGAGAAACTGAACACCGACATCAATAGCTTGCCGCAGTTGCTCTTGATTTAAAATCGTTCCCGTGCCAATCGTACAGTGTGGTAAGTCTTGGCGGAGTCGGTGGATTAGCTTAGGGGCGTCAGCACTATTCCAGGTAATCTCAATTAGGGGAATACCACCTGCCGCCACTGCCTGAGCCATTTGTAGCCCTAAAGACAATTGTGAGGTGCGAATTACAGCAATGGCACGATGCTGCTGCAATAGTGTTAACCAAG
This sequence comes from uncultured Coleofasciculus sp., assembly GCA_902805485.1. Lineage (GTDB taxonomy): Bacteria > Cyanobacteriota > Cyanobacteriia > Cyanobacteriales > Coleofasciculaceae > CADCTM01. The sequence continues at coordinate 4,063 of CADCTM010000159.1, forward strand.
GAGAAGACATGATCAGGCTTTGATGTCTGAGTTGATGAGGGGCGGAAATATTTTCAGGCACTTGTTGTTCAATCTGCTTAATTTTTCTAAACACTCTGCAAGAGCAGATGATTTGTCATTGGCACGATTAATTGTTCTACATCTTTAGACAAACTGCTCACTCTGGAGTTCAGCTTCTCTGTCATTAGTTAGGCAAATTGGTTCTGAGAAAATTCAGATTATCTATCATTAGTGAGAT
>CADCTM010000160.1 GCA_902805485.1 uncultured Coleofasciculus sp.
ATCCTGCTAGATTTCACCTTTGGGAGCAACTGAAGTGTACGCAAGGCAATATTAGCAAGTCTTGGCATTAATTGGGGTTGCATTAGTTGCGGATCAAACTTACTCATGCGCTTCTTATTTTCCTCAATACAAGCTGACAGAAACGTCTCCGGTGTCAAGTCATCTAGGGCAAAAGAATCAGCATTCGTCGCCGTGAAGCCAGCACCACTAGTATTCGCATCGCCAAAAGCTTCCATGAGATTACCCAGCGCCCTACGATAATGCCAGAAAGTTTTCGCTGTACGTAATCCTAAAAAGCTTCTGCCGCGCTGCATTTGCAAGTAACTGAACCAATATAACAAAAAATACAATATGACGGGCTTCTTCGTCTAAAATGGGGTCAAAGATTGTAAAAAACTGCTCTGGGAAGAAGCCTGCTTCACGGGCAATTCCAAACAAGCCGAAGGCAAAGAAGGAATCGAGACATTCTGCAAACCGAAGTCTATAAAAGCTTCTTCAATGTTGTCAGAAAGCTCAATTCTTGGGCGTTCTCTGATCTCAATACCATACCGATCAATTAGGGTTTTAATCAGATGGGCGTGGCGTCCTTCTTCGCGTCCTTGAAGTGCGATCGCTTCTTTCAAAACCGGATCGTCCACCATCTCAGCATAGGCACTAACTAATACTCCAGCTTCTCGTTCCGTGTCAAAGGCTTTCTCCCAAAAGGGAATCGCCTTTAAGCGATCAAGTGTTACGCTATCCAACTGGGGCCAGGGAAGTTGTTCGGGTTCGTATTCTTGATAGCTTTCCATAAAGCTGCGGCAGAACAACTCTTTATGTGCTTCCGAGCCAATTTTCATGGTGAACTTTTGTTTCGTATTGTCGTTTTAGTAGTTTATACTCTTCTAGACGATTGGCAGTAAAGTCGGGGTGAAGCATTTGCGCCCAGATTTATCAGCCAGCGCCGAGTCTTTCTATGCAAAGGCTTCGCCCTCACAGTATTTTGGGCAAGCAGTCTAATCTTCAAATGGGAAGGGGTTGGGTTGATGGCGATACGGGCATTCGTCACGGGCGGTACGGGGTTTATCGGCGCTAACTTAGTCCGGTTATTAGCTGCTGAGGGCTATCTGGTGCGGGCGCTGGTGCGTTCAAGTAGCAATTTGGACAACTTGCGCGATTTGGATGTGGAACTGGTTACAGGCGATTTAAATGACCCGAATTTGTGGCAACAGATGCAGGGTTGCCAGGTACTATTTCATGTGGCGGCGCATTATTCACTTTGGCAACGCGATCGCCAATTACTCTACGATTACAATGTCTTGGGAACGCGCAACGTCTTAGCCTGCGCCCGAAAAGCGAAAATTGAGCGCACCATTTACACTAGTTCTGTCGCAGCAATTGGAGTTGGTGAACCCGGAAAACTTATTGATGAAACCCATCAAAGTCCTGTTGAGAAATTAGTAGGACATTACAAAAAATCTAAGTTTTGGGCTGAACAAGAAGCGATGCAAGCGGTTAAATCAGGTCAAGATATCGTAGTAGTTAATCCTAGCAGTCCGATTGGTGGTTTTGATATTAAACCAACTCCAACCGGAGATATCATTCTACGCTTTCTGCGTCGGCAAATGCCTTTTTATCTGGATACTGGTTTGAATTTTATCGATGTTCGGGATGTGGCACTGGGGCATTTGTTGGCATTGGAAAAAGGGCAAAAAGGCGATCGCTATATCCTCGGACACGAAAACCTAACCTTAAAACAAATACTTGATCAACTAGCACAACTCACGGGTTTAAAAGCACCACAAAATAGCATTCCCCCTTGGATACCTTTAAGTGTCGCTTGGATTGATGAACGAATTCTCGCACCCTTGGGTAAAGCGCCTTCTGTTCCTCTAGATGGCGTCCGCATGGCGCATCAACCAATGTATTATGATGCCTCAAAAGCTGTCCGAGAATTAGGTTTACCTCAGTCTTCGATCTTGACTGCACTCAAAGATGCTGTAGATTGGTTTGTTACTCATGGATATGTGAATTAATTGTTCTTTGTACGTTGACTAATAAGCAATAGTGAGGAGATTATGGCAATTCAATTACAACAAGCTTTTGAAATCGGAAAATATCTGGTTACTCAGCGTTTAAGAGGTCGCAAAAAGTTCCCCCTTACCTTGATGTTGGAACCTTTATTTCGGTGCAATTTAGCTTGTACTGGTTGCGGAAAAATTCAACATCCAACTGAAATACTTAAGCAAAATTTAACTCCTGAACAATGCTTTGCTGCTGTGGAAGAATGTGGTGCACCTGTTGTGGCAATTCCTGGCGGAGAACCCTTACTTCATCCCCAAATTGATGAAATTGTTCGGGGATTAGTTCAACGGAAAAAGTTTGTTTACCTGTGTACAAATGGGTTATTGCTAGAGAAGAGCTTACATAAATTTCAGCCGTCTCCTTACTTTTCCTTTAGCGTTCACTTAGATGGACTGCAAGAACATCATGATCAATGTGTTGACCGCAAAGGGGTTTTTGATATTGCGGTTAAAGCAATTCGTGCTGCCAAGGCTAAGGGATTTCGGGTTACTACAAATACTACGATTTTTGAGGGTACTGACCCGAAAGAAATGCAGGATTTCTTTGATTTCTTGGCTACGCTAAATCTTGATGGGATGATGGTTTCTCCTGGTTATAGTTATGAATGGGCGCCGGATCAAGATCATTTTCTCAAGCGGGAGCAAACCCGTACTTTATTCCGGGAGATTTTAGCTCCTTTTAAAGCGGGTAAGAAGAACTGGAACTTTAATCACAACCCGTTATTTTTAGATTTTTTAACAGGTGAGAAAGACTACGAATGTACGCCTTGGGGGATGCCGAGTTACAGTGTTTTAGGTTGGCAAAAACCCTGCTATTTGCTAAATGAAGGACATTACTCTACATACAAGGAGTTGTTAGAAGCGACTGATTGGAATCAGTACGGACGCAAGAGTGGTAATCCGAATTGTGCTGATTGTATGGTGCATTGCGGTTATGAACCGACGGCGGCGATGGATGCGATGCAACCAGAAAATATTGGGCGTTCTTTGGGTAGTGTATTGGGTATTGGTTAATTAATGAGATAGGATTGAATATTTTTTAAGTTTCCATCTACTTGAAGTGGAATTTATGACTCATTTTGGTATTATCTGCCCAGCCGAAACCGGGCATCTGAACACCCTACTACCGTTAGGGCGTGAACTGCAACGGCGTGGTCATCGTGTTACCTTAATCGGCATCCTTGATGCTCAATCCAAAACACTGGCAGCAGGATTGGAGTTTTGGGCAATTTCTGAATCTGAGTCTCCTTTAGGAACGATGTCCCAAACCTTTGAGAAGTTGGGGGAACTGAGTGGACTGGCAGCATTACGCTACACCATCAGTGTGTTTACAGATGCAGCAGCTCAACTCCTCCAAGACGCCCCAGCAGCCATCAAGCAAGGGGGCATAGAAGCCTTGCTGGTAGACCAAACTTTATCAGTGGGAGGGACGATTGCAGAATATATAGGGATTCCGTTCATTAGCGTGTGCAGTGCTTTAGTGTTGAATGGAGAAGAGGATATCCCGCCTTTTTTCACCTCCTGGAACTATAACCCCGTTTGGTGGGCACGTCTACGCAACCAAGCAGCTTACTCTCTAATTAGTCGCATTGCCAAACCGATCCGGGAAGTAGTGAGCGAGTATCGCCAAGAGTGGAATTTGCCTTTGCACTCTAGTGGCAATGACCCATTTTCCAAGCTGGCAACGGTGAGTCAACAACCTGCTGAGTTGGAATTTCCCCGTAAGAGGTTGCCCCAGTCTTTCCATTTCACAGGTCCCTATCATGACTCAACAGGGCGAGAACCTGTGTCTTTCCCCTACGAAAAGTTGACAGGGCAACCGCTAATTTACGCTTCGATGGGAACCTTACAAAATCGTCAGCAGAAAGTTTTCTATACAATTGCTGAAGCCTGCGTGGGGTTAGATGCTCAGTTGGTGATTTCTTTGGGTGGTGCAGGAAGCCCAGACTCTCTAACAGGGCTTCCTGGTTCGCCTTTGGTTGTTGGGTATGCGCCTCAATTAGAATTGCTCCAACAAGCAGCACTTACGATTACCCATGCGGGACTTAATACTACTCTGGAATCTCTGACTAACGCCGTGCCGATGGTAGCAATTCCAGTGGCTAACGACCAACCGGGCGTTGCAGCGCGTATAGCTTGGACAGGGGCTGGGGAAGTTATACCTATTGCTCGTTTAAGTGTCCCTAAGTTAAGAGGGGCTGTAGAACGGGTGCTAGCTGAAGATTCTTACAAG
>CADCTM010000161.1 GCA_902805485.1 uncultured Coleofasciculus sp.
TTTCCTTACGAAGTTGATCGTAAAGTTGATTGTTCAACTGCCCGATTTTATCCGTATCAGTAATTTCTGGTCCAAAGCTGGGTTTAGCGGTATAACCACGCCACGGACTAATTTGCAAAATGCCCCGATTGTTAAACAGTACACGGTACTGAGCGATCGGTTCAGAGCTAGCAATGCTACCTGTCGTAGGTTTGTAGAGCAAGTCAGGGAGGGGAGTTTGCCTTGTGGCATCACCGCCTGCGGCGTCATTAACTGACTTATAACCGATAATTGCGCCATCTTGACCAACGGCAACCCGATATTCTAAATTTTCATTGACCTGCCCCCGCTCTTTCCAAGCATCATCAAGCTTGCTATAAAGCTTCCGTTGTAAAAACCGTAGCTGCGTAGGATCAGTAATTTCTGCTGCTGCTAGAGCATTTTCCACGTCAGACGTTGAGGATGGTGTAGCGGTGGGTGTTGCTGTTGGCTGTTGGCCCGACGCGCTGGGGGAAGGTGTTGTACTGGTATTAGCCTGTGACTGGGAAGGTTCCGGTTGTCGCACCTGTGGCACTGGCACTAAGAGAAAAGCGATCGCAGCAACCGCTAAACTTGTTAATCCTAACGCGGCGGGTGCTGCCCGCTTGGCGATTGGTTCGTCAGCTTTGCGATAGCGCCGAGGCAGTGGCTGCAATGTTACACCGATGTCGGGTAGCGTTTGGCGATCGCCTAAAAACTGATCGATCGCGTCTACTAAGTCAAATAGCTGTACTGTTGTCAAGTCCATCTGTACCGTCTCTTGGTGCGGCTGGAAATGACTCGCCGTTTGGAAACTCCCACTGCCACCAACCCCCACAGCTTCAGCTACGGGTAGCAGCGTCAAACGATGTAGGTTTTTATCTCTGACTTTCTGTAACTGCACTAGTTGTGGCTTATCCCCAGGTAATCTTGGGTGATGCACCTGGCTCAAAAATTCCTGAGCATAACGACTAACCGACTGTACAAGACTTTCAAAAAAATCGCGTCCACCACTCAGGCGTTGCTGATGCCCTGTAAAATGACATTCTGCATTAACCAGGATTGTCATCAACGGTCGAGCATCCATCGGATTTCCTTGCGTCCCGTCACTCAAGCCTTCTAAGATTAGCGTGCAGTTAGGTAAGATATACTGCCGTCGAATTGTCATGCTACTTCTCCATCAAACAAGCTAGTCCAAAAGCGCTGCATTCCCGATGTTCCGGTACAAAATAGCAATTGACTCAAAAGTGCGATCGCAAGCTCATTCAATTTCTCGTCAGAGTTATAAATTGCCACCTTTGCGCGTCGGGGATTCATCCGACTTCTAAAATGTGCGCGGAAGCGTTCTAGATACTCAGACAAACGATAATGATTGTCCAAAGGTATCTGCTTCTCATTGAGTTGTTGATAAGCCAGTAGCATCTGCCGGATTAAAACCGTCATTCGTCGTGCCATATGCGTGGCAATGATCACTAAGGCTTTGGCTTGGGCTATATCCAAAGGACGGCGACTATAAGAACGCCGTAAGGGATTACTACAGCGCAGACGCCACAGAACAACGCGATTTTTAATAATATCCTGAAGTTCTAGTTCTTTTGCCGCCAACAGCATCGCTTCAGAACCTCCCAATTCCAGAGCTTCAATGGCAAGTAGAATCAGGTCAATCTGCTGCCGAGTTCGTGGCGGACACCCCCGGTCTGAAATCAGGGGTTCTGTTAAGCTATCTAAAATCAACGGCTTTGATTGAGCAGGAGGGCTATTTATCGGCATTACGGTCACAGAAAGATTCGTTCCAACTAGCGAGTTTGATTGCACTGGTTCTTATATAAAGTAATTTCCAACGGGTTGCTGCCTGTACAATAGCTGACTTGTTACAGAGGCAATTGTGCCCAGTGAAAGGGAGTCGCCCCATGACTTTATACCACTCCCAAACGCCTGTCCCCAAAGCTTTATGGACAATCTTCAAAACAGGCATCCCCAAAGATGAGAGTGAGGAGTAAGTGACAAAGCAAGAGCCTACCATGAGGCAGCAACATCTAGTATTTACTTCAGTGGATCGCACCTGAATACCTGAAATAATAAAAAATAATGGCGCTTAATCTCCAGTAACAAGTCCGGGCTTAAGTGTCAGCAATTTCTCGGAAACGATCCAACCTTATATTGTACGATTTTGCCGGGAGTGAATGGCAAGTCACCCAAATTGTTCTCTGGTGTTCGTTTTGCCAGCACCCGCGTCAACGTGCAAACAAAAGTGAGTTTATCTAAAAAATGGATTTAAAGTCTCTGATTCGCGATATCCCTGACTTTCCGAAGCCGGGAATTTTATTTCGGGATATCACTACGCTGCTCTCAAACCCAGAGGGACTGCGCTATACAATCGATACACTTACCCAAAAGTGCATTGAGGCAGGAATCTCTGCTGATTATGTCGTGGGTATGGAGTCTCGTGGCTTTATTTTTGGTCCTCCCCTGGCTTATCAACTGGGAATTGGTTTTATCCCGGTTCGCAAACCTGGCAAGTTGCCAGCAGCGGTACACAATATTGAGTATGAACTGGAGTACGGTACGGATCGGCTGGAAGTTCATCAAGATGCTTTTAAGGCTGGAAGTCGCATTTTAATTGTGGATGATTTAATTGCGACGGGCGGAACTGCCGGGGCGACAGCAAAGTTATTAAAGCAGATTGACTGCGAACTGGTGGGCTTCGCCTTTATCATTGAGCTAAAGGATTTAGAAGGGCGTAAAAAACTGCCGGATGCGCCAGTTATCACTTTGGTTCAGTATTAGTAATTAGGAATTGGAAATTAGTGAAAAACAATAACTAATCCGTTAAATTCCTTACCACATCCGCTACCGAATTGGTGAAAAACAATAACTAATTCGTTAAATTCCTTACCACATCCGTTGCCGAAGTAGTTAGCAATCCAGGACAACTGTAAAAGGACACTTGAATGACTTCTTCTACTAGTGATTCTTCTCGCAAGGGGTTTGATGCCGCTTTAAATCGCCTGCAACGGCTGCTCACAAGTGAAACGTTTCTCTATGTCCTGAAGCGGTCGTTACAGGCGGTTTTAACGTTGGTTTTGGCATCTGCCTTAAGTTTCTTGATTATTCAATTGGCACCAGGAGATTACCTAGATGCGCTGAGGCAGAACCCAAAGATTTCGCCGGAACGAATTGAGGAACTACGACGGCAATTTGGTTTGGATCAGCCGGGAATTGTCCAGTATTGGCGTTGGTTGGTGCGAGTGGTTACTCAAGGTGATTTTGGTACGAGTTTTGTTTATCAACGCTCTGTAGCGTCGTTGTTGTGGGAACGGATACCTGCAACGTTGCTGCTTGCTGTTGCGTCGATTATTATTACTTGGGCGATCGCAATTCCGTTGGGAATTGTTGCTGCCGTCAACCAAAACCGCACCTCTGACCGCGTTCTCCAAGTCCTGAGTTATGCTGGGCAAGGCTTTCCCAGCTTTATCACTGCCCTTTTATTGCTGATTTTTGCCCAAAATACTTCCCCTTTATTTCCTGTGGGAGGCATGACGAGCATTAATCACACAGACTTATCTCCCTTCGGTAAGGTTTTAGATGTTGGCTGGCACATGATCTTGCCAACTATTGCGCTTTCGGTTACAAGCTTTGCGGGACTACAGCGCATTACTAGAGGGGAAATGCTAGATGTTCTGCGTCAAGATTACATCCAGACGGCTCGTGCTAAAGGTCTCCCAGAAGACCGAGTAATCTACGTCCACGCCCTCCGCAATGCGATTAATCCTCTGGTAACGCTGCTCGGTTTTGAGTTTGCTAGCTTGTTAAGCGGTGCGTTTATTGCGGAGTTTTTCTTCAATTGGCCAGGACTAGGGCGGCTGATTTTGCAAGCGGTCACGGCTCAAGACTTGTATCTTGTAATGGCAAGCTTGATGATGGGCGCGCTGATGCTGATTATCGGTAACTTGCTTGCAGACTTGCTACTCAAGTTTGTCGATCCCCGAATTCGACTAGAAAATCTTAAATAGTTGTTATAGCTCCATGTTCTCTCAAAGCTATTATCTGATTCTGTCTAAAGCTGACGGTCGCTATCTGATTGCTCAACCCGATACAGGTGATGACTCCGCTGGGACGAGTTACCTGTTGATGTTTCGTGAACATTTTGATGCTCTAAGCTATCTCAATACTCATGGTGCTGATGTTGCTGACCGTTTTGCTGTGGAGTCAGTATCCGGAACTCAGTTAAAAGGCTTGCTTAAACGCTGGGGATTTACTGGCGTTGGCATCGTTCAAGACCCGTTAGTGCCCCAAATTGAATTTCTGGAACAGGATTGACAAAGTTAAGTTTTTGAAAGCTCTAATACAGATCTATCTAGATGTAGATTTGCTACGATAGAAGGTTTGAGTAAATTAACAGAGGTAGTATAATTGCTGACTTATTCAAACTAAGTCAACTATCCAAATTGTCCAAAAATCAGCAAAAATTAGGAGAAGCTTTGTATGAAATCTCGCCACTTTAACCTGTCTGATCTATGGCGTTCACTGCGTCTTTTTGTAGCCGGCTGTGTCTGCGCCTTGATGTTATTCTCGAATGCCACGCCCGCATTCAGTATACCTAATCCCTTCGCCAAAGCTGATAAAACCGTAGCACCAACTAAGCCAACTGAAGGCGAAGCGCAACTACAAAGCATTGAAAAGGGAGCGCAAAAGACTGTTAACCGCTCTCAAGATTTACTTTCCGCTGAAGAAGTCATTAAGAACTCCAATGAGGGTCTAAATGAAGTACAAGGAGCTGCTGACCTTGACCAAATGAAGCGTCCCTCCAATGCTCAAGGGGAAACTATCGAAGGAATATTGCAAAATAAGCTAGAAAAGGCTACAGGTCAAAAGTAGTGAAGCGGCTGCAATACTAACTTCACGAGTCTTTAGACAGTAAGAAAAGGATAGAAAAGGCTCAAGACATTGTGACTTGAGCCTTTTTAATGTATTTACTCAGAGTGAAGAAGCTTAGTGATAAGTAAGCTCTTTTGAGTTAGCTAATAATGCCTTAGCGAGAAGCGTTGTATGGCAACCGCTTAGTAGCGACGGGAGAAGTTTTTGTTTCCACCGCCACGGTTTCCACCGCCACCTGCACCGCCTCTGTCTTCGCGGGGCTTGGCTTTGTTAACTTTTAAATCGCGACCCATCCACTCGGCACCATCGAGGGCTTCAATGGCAGCCGCTTCTTCTGCATCGCTACCCATTTCCACGAAACCGAAACCACGCATCCGACCTGTTTCACGGTCAGTGGGCAGTTGAACACGCTTGACAGAACCATATTCTGCAAAAACAGCGTTTAGGTCTTCTTGCGTAACATCGTAGGATAAGTTGCCTACATAAATAGACATAGATTGTCTCCAAAATCAGAGGTGTGTAGAGACTTAGATTTCGGAGAGAAGCCTGTAAAGACTAGAACCAAAGAGCCTGTCAATGAAAGCAAAACCTGCAACCGAATTAATTCTCTTCCTCAAGATAACGCATCATCCCGAAATAGTCAGAGGAATGTCAGGAAAAATTTTACAAAAAGCAACGTTTGGCAGATCAAGGAGCCAAAATTTGAATTCCCCAAAGCCAAATCGTTTTTTATTTTTTTTGCGGCAACCACAGCTTGTTGGACAATGCAGAAAACGGTTCTTTGAGAGAAATACCCACATCTCCATAAATCTGAGTGCCTGCTAGTCCTAGAGAGCATAGAATACCACCAATAAGAATTGGTTTTTTAAATTTTAGACATTTGGTAAAAACTCGTTTGAAGCGGCTCGAAGAACGGTGTTGACGCATCCAAGCTTCTAGCTGCAAACTCACAAGGGATTCAGTAAACTCAGGCGGGCGTGGGGGGAAATGTGGCGTTTGCCAAGTATGGTCTATGGCAGCGAGGCGTTGCAAGATGATCTGAGCATTGTGGGGTCGATTTTCCGGAAAGGGAGCCATTAAATCATCAATTAAATCCGTAACCGCTTTAGAAACCTGAGGTGCTCGATGTTGCCAAAGCAACTTCCCATTCCGGGGATCTTCCGGAAAATCGCTGGGAGATTTGCCCGTGAGCAACGCCACAAAAGTCCGTCCTAAAGCAAAAAAATCGGATTGCGGTACAGCTTTACCGTTGGCTTGCTCAAGTGGGGTATAGCCTGGAGAAGCAATCTCAATCAGCTCACGCCCAACGCTAACTTTGGCAAGGTAAATATGAGTGACTTCCCGCGCCGTGCCAAAATTAATCAACACCAACTGCCCAGTACGGGTGAGCATGATGTTCGCCGGCTTGATATCTCGATGAAAATACAATTGCTGGTGAATCAGATGTAACGTTTCCAGCAGTTGCTTAAGCCAGTTAAGAGCTTGAGCTTGAGAGAGGGGTTGCTCTTGTCGTTGATGCTGCCATTGTTCTAAGTTCACGCCCTCGATTTTTTCCATCACCAGGCAGTGCAAAGGCTGATGCCTGTTTTTTGGTAAAAACGTAAAGTAGCCGTCAGGATTGACACCAGGAATGCCGGGATGACGCAGTTGGCTTAATACTCGTGCTTCCTGCTGAAATAGTGCCACAGCGATCGCGTCATCGAGCAAAAGAACCTTTAAAATTTTCGGCGTCCCTCGTTCCCGTAGCATCGGCTCGGAAACATCGTCCACCTCATAGGTTTTACTAAAACCGCCCTCCCCTAGTAACCTCTTCACCCGGTAGCGCTGTTGCAGCACCAACTGAGAACCACAGTAGCAGCACAAGTGGCTCTCGTTCATTGGAGCAGCAGGTTTCGGGCATTTCGGATTAATGCAGTAGCTCATAAGAAGGCTGCTGAATTTTTAAGCTTTTTTGTCCTGATTGTGATCGTCAAGCGGCTTGTCTTAACAATCGCACTCTTGTAAGCATAGCTTTAGATAGTGAAGGGCGATCGCGTCTGATCCGGTCTCACTCTTCCCAAGCTCCAGCTTTCTCAAAGTCTTTACACCTGTCAAACTTAAAAAGGTATATCGTCGTCATCCTCTAACTCGGCTGGTGGAACCTCTAGGCGGCGAACGTCGGCTGTCGATTGCGGTGAAGCGCTCGTTACGGGTTCAATTAAATCAGGCGCTTCCAGGGCGTTTTGCCTGGTTAAGGAATCTTGAATTGTTAGCATAGGCGTCTGTAACGTCGCGACTGCCGCGCTAAAACTCTCTTCTTTTTGGGCTTTCTCCGCAGGCGGTTGCTCGATGATTGCGGCTTCATTAACCAGAAAATCATCACTAAGATCGACAAGTTCTCCCTCAAAAAATTTCTGGATATTCCCAAGCGCCTCCTCGACTTCCTCCTCATTCCAATCCGAAACTAAAGGCGGTGCGGGTTGCTGTTCTCGGATTGATTCTCGAACTGTGAGGTGCGGGGCTTGAGTGCCTACACCCGTTAGTGTCGGCATTGGCTGATGATACGGGGGTGAGGCGGTTGTTGAATCATTAGCCATCTCCTCTTTAGCTTCAAGAGGAACCGCTTGTGGCTCTGTGCTAGAGGGTTTTTCAGTCAGTTGTGCTTGAGCGACGCCAGACAAGTTCGTTATCAAAATCACCTTAACTTCCTGCTTGAGCGCCTTCTGGAAAGCCAGTTGAAGCTCGGGCAATCTCGGTTGCGCCATTTTAATCAGCTTTGGCGCATGAATACCAATTTGAGCCTGCTGACCGTTGAATGCTAACAAATGTCCATGTTGGCTGAAAAGCGCTCTGTTAGAAGGTGAGAGATGAGCCAGCACCTGTTGCCAAGTTTGGGCAATATCATTGTTGGAATTGCTTGATTGCTGGATAGAAGGGCGAGGAGCAGGGCTTGATTCGGCGGTTGGGGGTTGAGGAGAAATTGGCGAGTCGGGCGGTGAGGCTTCAGGAGCTGGCGTTGTCTGAGTTTTAGAGCCACCGTTCGTGGCGGTATTTGGCACTGAGGTACTTGGGGAAGTCGCTGCCAAATTTCTTGGTGCAGGGGTTTCGCGGTTTTCTTGCCGGAAGGACTGTACGGGAGCCGGAGTATTAGCAGGCGGTAATAATCCGAGCAGTGTTACTTCTAACCACAAGCGTGGCTGAGTGGTGTTTTTAATTTGAGCTTCGCTAGTTTTGAGATGTTGCGCTCCCTGTAAAATCTGAGGAACGTTTTGGGTTTTGGCAAATTCACATAGTTCGTCCCAGGTGGTAGTGGTGAGGGCAACTAAATCTCTGCGCTTGGGGGCGGTGAGGGCAATCAGTAAGTCTCGGTAGAAACTTGCTAAGTTTTGGAGGACAATTAGGGGTTCTCGACCTCGATCCATCAAGCGGCGGCAGTGGTCGAGTACGGTTTCGGAGTTGTTAGAGGCGATCGCTTTTGTTAGTGCCAGCAAATCTTGTTCTGGCACAGTCCCGATTAAATCCCAGACTTTTTCGATTGTGACTTCGACGGTTAATAAACTCAGTTGATCCAGCAAACTTTCGGCATCTCGAAGACCGCCTTGTGCGACTTGTGCGACTAAAGTGATGGCGTCGGCGCTGATATTAATCTTTTCTTGGGCAGCGATGTACTGCAAGTGCTGCACCATCGAATTTAGGGGAATGCGACGAAAATCAAAGCGCTGACAACGAGAGATAATTGTCGGTAAGACTCGTTGGGGGTCTGTTGTGGCTAAAACAAACACCACGCGATCCGGCGGTTCTTCTAAGGTTTTTAGCAGTGAGTTGAATGCTGCCGTAGATAACATATGGCATTCATCAATCACATAAACTTTGTGACGACACTGTACCGGGGCAAATTGAGCGCGTTCGATCACGTCCCGGATATTATCAACGCCTGTGTTGCTGGCGGCATCAATTTCAATGACATCAACGGCGTAACTTCCGGTTATGCTCAGACAAACTTGACATTTGCCGCAGGGTTGTGCTGTGGGGACGGGACTTTGAATGCAGTTAAGCGACTTCGCGAAGATTCTTGCAGAAGAAGTCTTACCCGTACCTCTGGGTCCTGTAAACAAATAAGCTGGGGCAATGCGTTGGGTAGCGATCGCATTTGTGAGAGTGGTAGCGATCGCTTCTTGACCCACTAAATCCTCGAAGATCTGAGGGCGATATTTATGATGTAGGGGTTCGTAACTCACTCTTGCTTGCGTTCCGGTGAATGATCGTTTGGGTTTTGTGTATCGGATGATTAGCACCCCAACAAATGCGATCTTAGCCCTCAGCACCAACTACTCGTGAAAAGTTATAAGTGAGTTTGGATGTTCAAAAACTAAAAATCAATGTCGTCGATTCGCCAAATTAATGACTTTTACACGGATGGTGCTTGTAGTGGCAACCCTGGCCCTGGGGGATGGGGTACTGTAGTTTATTTCAATGATGGTTCTGTGTATGAGATGGGAGGGGCAGAAACTCTCAGCACTAACAATCGAATGGAACTTGTCGCTGCGATCCAGGCGTTAAAGGTTCTCAAAGCATCGGGACAAACTGAACGCGTCACTCTCTACACGGACAGCGAGTATGTCAAAAACGGCATTACTAAATGGGTGAAGGGCTGGAAAAAGAAAGGCTGGAAAACCGCCCAGGGAAAAGCCGTTTTAAATCAAGATTTGTGGGAAACTCTTGATGCGCTGAATTCGCCACTGGTTGATTGGCAGTATGTCCGAGGACATAGCGGTAACGAAGGAAATGAGCGGTGTGATGCGATCGCCCGTGCTTTTTCTTTGGGAAGACCGATGGCGCTGGAACAGGCATTTTCCCTAGCTAGTTCACAATCTAATGATTCAGCGCTCAGTCTACCTGTAACAGGAATATCAGACTTAAGTGATACTTCTGAGTTACCCTACAACACATTACAACAATTGAGCATTTCTACCTCTGACGTAACCATGATGGACTCACAAACGCCTTACCCGACTGGTGCGACTGACGATTTACCTCGCGAGGTAAGAGTTGCTCAACTTCGCAACCTGGTAGAAACTTTACGCATCGCTGATGAAATTGCCACTGAGGGCTACTTGATTAGCAGTTCTGAACTGGCTGATTTAATGGATGTCAATGCTAGCGCTGTTACGAGTCGGGGCGACAATTGGCCCTGGCGCAACTGGATTGTGTCACGGGTCCGGCGCGAAGGCAATCAGATTCTCTGGCAACTGGAACGGGTGGACCAGGTTAATGCCGAAGAAGATTAGGGGGTAGGTTTCAATGCGCCCCGCAGACTAAAGGGGGTTACACGAAACTTAGCCTGCTGACCCAGGCTAAAACAATTTTTTTGGATTTAATTTTTTGGCATTTAGTCCTTGCCTTGCAGAAGACCCTACCCTTTGGGAACCCCTGTAGGGAACAGGAAGGCTAACGCCTATATTTGGTGTAGGCGCGTCCTTTATCTAATCGCCAGGTAATTTCTTAACCCCTAAATCTCGTAACTCCGACCCCGCCACTTTTTGGGGCGTTGGGTGGCAGAGAGGAAAATTCGCAGTACGGCGAAGGGATCGGCGAAGGGGGAAAGCCAAAAGAGCCAGGATGAGCGCGGCAAGGACTGGGTGCGGTCGTAAGAAGGAGCGATCGCAAATAGCAAGGCAAACCGAATCAATACCAAAAACAAATTTAACCCAAGGGCGGAGGTAATAATTGGCGAAGAAATTCCTAACCCTAAATCAGCGAGAAACATCAACGCGGCGGGTAAAGGTAGTCCTTGGACACTGGTTAGCAGCCATAAATCACTCCATAGTTGACTGGGAGATGAAGCATCTTTGAGGTCAAGACTCCGCCCCCACTCGTCCCAGGTTTGTTTTGCCCCCTCATACATCCGTACTTTTACAACTTTTGCCCCATCCATAAACCCAACTTTAAAGCCGCACTCGGCGGCATAACGCGCCAAGGTAACATCATCGCAAAATGACCCTTTGGCGCTGCTATATCCATCCAGTTTTGTCAAGACATCGCGGCGGCATAAAAAACATTGCCCGTTTGCCATCACTCGTTGGGGCGTTTCGCTGTTGATGCCAGTGGGACCAAAGCGGTAAACCAGGGTAATTAAGAGTGCCGGTTGTAGCCACCACTCCCCCGGATATTTAAGGATAAATTGAGGCGATAAGGAAACTAGGTCAAATTTTTCTGCCTCGGCGGCATTAATTAAGCCAGCAACCAGTCCAGGAGTGGGCTGAGTATCGGCATCCATGCCCAGAAACCACTCACTATGTGGGGATGTATGTAGATAGCCATTGTGTAAAGCCCAAGGACGCCCTACCCAGTCTGTAGGGAGGGGATCATCGGTCATTAAACGAAATCGTGGGTCTTTTTCCTGGGCTGTTTTGACTAGATCCGGTGTGCCATCGGTGGAACGACTGTCTACGACGATGATTTCTCGAACTTCGTAGCTTTGCTGACTCAAACCCACAAGACAGGGTGTGAGGCGATCGCGTTCGTTGAGGGTTGGCACTACCACACTAACCACCCCCAATTGTTCGGGTATGGGGGTTTGGGGAGCAATGGGACGACGACGCCCTGGCCCTTTGAGCAAACGGGAGAGGAGAAGGAAGGCAGCAGGTGTCTGAATTAGTAACAGTATTGTTGCCAGAAAGCCAGCGATCAGCAAGGGAGATGAGCTAAAAAACATTTGGGCAAACCTATATCAATCTTGGTTTTTGTCCGAAGTCATCAATTGAAAAATTAATCACTCTCCGACAAAAACCCAAGTTTAGATTAGCCGAAAGTAGAGGCACTCTCTTCTTTCCCTTAGTGATCGACTGGCTATAACTTCAACCCAACTCACTTGGGGATCACGCCGATGGAGGCTACTGCTACTTGGGTTTTCTGACTTTGGACTGCCACGTTTTCAAGTTGTTCTAGTGTGGTGGCGGCGGGGATGGATGAAGCCATTCTCACTAAAACTACTGCCGGAACAACTCCCAACACAATGCTCAAAGCCACGGGTATCCAAATTCCCGCGCCCCAAATCGTTAATACCGCGCCAAAGAGGATGTTGCTGATATAAACAACCAAAGGTAAGGTTAACTGCTTGCGGGTTAAGGAAATCGGGGCTTTTTTCCACATCAATGCTGCCACTGTCATAAAGACAACACCTGTTGCGATCCAACCGGCAAAGTTACGGAAGGGTGTGCCAAAAAAGGCGCCGACTTTGCCGTAGTGCCAAAAGGGATAGGCAGTTTGACTCATGGCGGGATCGAGGGCAAAATCCCAGGAGGTGAGTAGCATTGCGCCGATAGCGATCGCTCCAATTTGAAGCAACCAGTTCCATTTTGTATTACGTCTCTCGTCCACTTTTAAACCCGCGCGGGCGATGAGATAGGAAACAAACCCCATGTAAAACCATGACAGGGGAATGGTGAAGGGGACTAAACCCGCGACTTTGTAGCCCAAGCCACTTAAGTAACCGTATTCTCCAAAAGGGAAGCCTGTACTGGTTCCCAGCAATTCGCTACTCAAGGAAAGCAAAACAGAAGGCACCATGAAGGTTAGCAAGTGCCACCTTCCGAGGGTTCGGTTGGCATACAGTGCTACTGCTGCCGCACCTAAAAGAATGTATACCACCCCACCCCCGGCCATTGACCACACAAATGCGGTCTGTCCAAACGTTGATAAGCTGGCGATTAGTTCGGGATGGGGTAAAACAATCAGTAACCCCGCTAACCCAAATGCCAGGGAGATAATATGACCTGCGAGACTAAATCGCTCAAGATTGACAAGTTGCTTCATTAGAGACTCCTAACACGGTGGAAATGAGGGCGGTGTTTTGCAAGATCGAAGCCACTTCCTGATCGGAGAGTCGGCATCGTAAATTTTTGTGAGCAGGAACACGCTTAGATGTTTAACAGTTTACAAATGTTTATGAACAATTCCGCATCTATAACCTGAGATCGATGAAGCTTTTTGTAACTAAAGAGTAATGATACTGAAATCTTCAGGCATAGCAAGCTTGTCATAATTTAGCCTGTCAATCAGCAAGCCGCATTTAGTCCTTGAGTGAACCCAGTAGCTTATTTTAGGTCGCCTCGGCGATTTGTGGGCTGACAGGGGTGCGGTGGGATCTAGCTTGGATATCTTCTAGCTTGGTGTCGGGAATCGCTTTAATTAGCGATCGCGTGTAATCTCGTTGGGGATTGTTGTAAATGGCGTCAGCAGTGCCAATTTCTTCGATTTTCCCTTGATTCATCACCATAATGCGATCGCTGACGAACTTTACTACCCCCAAATCATGGGAAATAAAAATATAAGTTAAACCAAAATCATTCTGCAAGTCTTTGAGTAAATTCAACACCTGCGCCTGTACCGAGACATCCAGCGCCGACACTGACTCATCACAAATAATAAATCGCGGCTCACAAGCTAACGTCCGGGCAATACAAATTCGCTGCCTTTGTCCCCCAGAAAACTCATGAGGCATCCGATTCATTGCACTTTCATCTAATCCAACTCGTTCAAGTAAATCAATCGCGCGTTGGCGGCGTTGTTGAGGAGAACCACCTAAGTTATGAATTTGCATCGGTTCCATAATCGCCGAACCAATTGTTTGCCGTGCATTTAGTGAACCATAGGGATTTTGGAAGATAATTTGCAGATAACGACGGATACGACGCAGTGGTTCCGATGCCAATTCTAAAACTGAGTCGCCATCAAAAATAATCTCTCCTGAAGTCGGTTCAATTAGTCGTAAAAGACAGCGACTTAAAGTTGATTTTCCACAACCGGATTCTCCGACTAATCCTAATGTTTCACCAGGATAAACATCGAAGCTGATATCATCCACGGCAGTAAACACAGACTTTTTTCCAAATAATCCTTGGCGGGTGGGAAATTCTTTCCCTAAATGACGTACAGATAGTAACGGTTGCTGTTGCTGTAAATGTTGATATCGCTCTTCAGTTTCACGGCTACTTATTTGGGCAAATAACAAGTCTTTTTCTTCTTGTTTATGAGTTTGAGCGGTAATTTCTATTTCCCCTTTACTATTTGTTGTCACCTTCATAAAATCCGACACTGTTGGCAAGCGTTTTAGGCGTTGATCAAGACGGGGGCGACAGTTGAGTAAGCCTTGAGTATAGGGGTGTTTGGGGTTAGTAAATAGGTCATAAACGTTTGCTGTTTCTACGGCTTTGCCCCGATACATGACAATTATGCGATCGGCAATTTCGGCAACGACTCCCATATCGTGGGTAATGAATATAATCGACATTCCACGAGCATCACGTAATTCTCGTAGCAGTTGTAAAATTGTTGCTTGGATTGTTACATCTAACGCCGTAGTTGGTTCATCGGCAATTAAAATTGCGGGATTGCCACTTAATGCCATTGCAATCATTACCCGTTGTTGTTGACCACCTGAAAGTTGGTGAGGATAGCGTTTCATCATGCCTCTGGGATCGGGAAGCTTGACTTCATCAAAAAGAGCGATCGCTTTTCGATAAGCTTCTTTTTGGGAAACCTTTTGATGGAGTAAAATTGCTTCCATCACCTGTTCACCGCAGGTATAAACTGGATTAAGTGAGGTCAATGGTTCTTGAAACACCATTGAGATTAATCCGCCGCGATAAGCGCGTCTTTTATCAGAAGGAAGTCATAATAAATTGACATAACTTTCCTGAGAAATTCGGGGATTATTAAATAAAATATTGCCTGTTACTTTCGCTGTTGTAGGAAGCAGTCCAATCACAGCTAAAGAGGTTACAGATTTTCCGGAACCGGATTCTCCCACAATTCCTAATGTTTCACCAGCAGCGAGATTAAAGGAGATATCTTTAATCGCTCCCACCACTTCATTTTTAGTAGGAAACTCGACACTAAGATTTTGAATTTCGAGAATAGGCTTATTCATAAGACTCCGCTGTTTAGCTCCGATTTTTAACAAAAACTAAAAGTTCCTGGCGATTAGTGATCTTAACGACTCGACTCTAAGCAAGTAATTTCTTACTATTGATTAGGCTAGCTATTTCTCGAAAGAAGTTTGGCAATCTTCTCTTGCCACTGGAATTAAAAATCTTACGCTGCCGCAAGCCAACAATAATAACATAT
>CADCTM010000162.1 GCA_902805485.1 uncultured Coleofasciculus sp.
TATTAGTTTTAATCCTGTGGAGGAAACTAAGTATGAAAATGATTCTAGCTACTGCGGCTTTCCTAAGTACGATCTTCTTGGTGGCTCCAGTTAAAGCTGAAAACCCTGCTCATGTTAAACAATTGTTAGAAAGCCGTGCTTGTGCAGAATGTGATTTGGCAGGAGCAGACCTCACAGGTGCGCACTTAATTGGTGCTGATTTGAGGAATGCTAATTTGCAGGGAGCAATCCTAGTTAAGACCAACCTAGAGGGTGCTGATTTAACAGGTGCAAACCTCAAGAATGCTAATTTGACTGGAGCCTTTGTCAATAGTACCAGTTTAAATGGTGCAAATCTCACCAATGTAAATTTTAGTGAGGCTCGCTTGTATAGTGTTGATGTGGCTAATGCCGTGATGTCGGATATCACCTTGGATGGAGCTAGCGTATACAATACGGCAATTGGCGTGGGTGGATCAGACGAACAATAAGTACTTCTCAAGCTTGAGCGGTTAAGAAGAAACAGCGATCGCCTTAAGAGAATTTAGGCAAAACCTCCCGCATTTGCAATGGTATTTCTAGTTTTTTGCAAAAAGCGGGGGTTGTTTTATGAGTATTCAAACAAAAAATAACCGCTGATCGATTTCAGCGGTAGGGTGACTAAATTAAGCAATTACCAACATCAAATTGTTAGTTTAAGCCATTTTAGACAGCAGTGGTTTCAGGGACTTGGGACTCCCAAACATCGCTAGTTTCATTGCTAGCTTGCTGTTCATTAGAGGCTTCAATTGCGGGGGCAGGTTTCTCCGTTAGATCCAGCTTAACCACACGATTTTTAGCCGCTTCTACCTTGGGTAATGTTAGTGTCAGGATGCCATTGGTGAAGTCAGCTTTTACCTGGTCATTTTGGACAGCAACAGGTAGAGGAATAACGCGACCAAACTTACCGTAACGGAACTCAGAGCGGAAGAAACCTTTCTCGCCGGTTTTATTCTCATAGCGATGTTCACCGCTAATGGCAACTGCTTCACGAGTTACCCGAACATCTAGATCCTTGCCTTCAATACCGGGAATTTCTGCCCGCACAATTACAGCGTCATCTGTATTCTGCACTTCAACTGCCGGTTGCCAAGACCCAGAAGACGTGGGATTTAATCCCTTCATCTCATCGAACATATGATCCATTTGACGGCGTAGACTTTCCATTTCTTGAAACGGTTGCAAACGAATCAGTGGCATATGTAAATTACCTTTTCTTGCTTCACACTCTTCTATGATGCCGACGCTCAAACCTATAGTCAGTGAGGGAAACCGCAATTTTTCAGTAGGATTTACCCGCATTCGGATCGCCGTACAAACACCGCCAACCCAGTCGCCGAATTCAATCAAGAGTTTGAAGTTCTGTAACCTCTTGCCCAAGACAGTAAAAGCCCTGCGGTAAACTAGCCCTTGATCCTGAGTCTCACTTCTTCGGTGGAGAACTCGCTTTTTGGAGCTGTTATTCAATGTCTCATAGCGTCAAAATTTACGATACTTGCATTGGTTGCACTCAATGTGTTCGGGCTTGCCCAACAGATGTACTGGAAATGGTTCCTTGGGATGGTTGTAAAGCCGGTCAGATTGCCTCATCTCCACGCACAGAAGACTGTGTAGGGTGCAAGCGGTGCGAAACTGCCTGTCCTACAGACTTTTTGAGCATCCGAGTATATCTAGGAGCAGAAACCACTCGCAGCATGGGTTTAGCGTACTAATAAGTCAGTTAAAACCTCTGAGTTTGAGCGGTTGTGGTCTAGCGATAGAAAGCGTCTTTAAGATGCATTTGGATTTATCCTTTTAGAGGAGGCAATTTTTGCTTCCTCTTTTTTTGCATTGCACATTAATGGAATGATAAAAGTTTGGATGAGTGGGATGGGCAAGATAGCCGTACCTCTTAATTACAGGGGTTTTCAATTGCAGGGAATGATACCCTTGAAGATTAAATTAACTTAAAGGCGCAGCAAAGTTATAGCCCTACTGCGGTGTATGCATCTGCAAATTTCTGTCAAGGAAAAGCGGAGACGCTCGCCCCACAAGAATCATCAAGGCAAGTGTGCAACGCCCTTTTTTTGGCTTGCTATCATGGCTCAAAGGCAAGTGGTGAAGTCAGGAGTGAACTAAAATATGTGTGGAATCGTTGGCTATATTGGCACTCAGGCTGCTACGAACATTTTGCTCTCTGGGTTAGAGAAACTAGAGTACCGAGGCTACGATTCGGCAGGAATTGCCACGGTTTTGGAAGGTAAGCTTCACTGCATTCGGGCGAAGGGAAAACTCTACAACCTGCGAGAAAAGCTAGAACGAGAAGTCAACCCAGCGCAACTTGGCATTGGACATACTCGCTGGGCAACTCATGGTAAACCAGAAGAGTATAATGCCCATCCGCACCGAGATAGCGCGATGCGTATAGCAGTGGTGCAAAACGGAATTATTGAAAATTACCGGGAATTGCGAGAAGAATTAAAAGAGCGGGGGTATGAGTTTCGCTCGGATACCGATACAGAAGTTATTCCTAATTTAATTGCTGAGTTTTTGCAAAACCCCTCAGTGGCTAATCCTCAGCACCTCAGTCCGTTTCTAGAAGCAGTGCGGTATGCGGTGAATAAGCTGAGGGGAGCATTTGCGATCGCAGTTATTTGTGCTGACTATCCCGATGAACTAATTGTCGCCCGACAACAAGCGCCTTTATCCATTGGGTTTGGTCAAGGTGAATTCTTCTGTGCCTCGGATACCCCCGCACTCGTACCTCATACTAACGCTGTGTTGACCCTGGAGAACGGCGAAATGGCGCGGTTGACCCCTTTAGGGGTGGAAGTGTATAACTTCGAGGGAACGCGGCTTAAAAAAGCTCCACGCACCCTTAGCTGGAATCCTGTATTAGTGGAAAAACAGGGATTTCGGCACTTCATGCTCAAGGAAATCTACGAACAACCAGGGGTAGTGCGGACGTGTTTAGAAGTTTACCTCAATGGCAACTGGGACCCCGCAGACAAGTCGGCATCTCCGATTAATCTGGGTTTAGCGCCGGAACTATATGCTGATTTGGAACAGATTCAAATTCTTGCCTGTGGTACTAGTTGGCACGCCAGTTTAGTCGGGAAATATTTGCTCGAACAATTGGCAGGAATTCCGACAGTGGTGCAATATGCTTCGGAGTTTCGCTATGCACCCGCACCCCTCACGGCGAACACGCTGACAATTGGCGTTACACAGTCTGGGGAAACCGCTGATACCCTAGCGGCATTGGAGATGGAAAAACGCCGTCGTTTTGGTCAGTTGCCTAAGTATGAACCGAGATTATTGGGAATTACCAATCGGGCGGAAAGTTCTCTGGCGCCGTTAGTGGATCGCATTATTGAAACCCATGCAGGTATTGAAATCGGTGTGGCGGCAACGAAAACTTTTGTCAGTCAGTTGGTTGCCTTTTACTGCTTGGCGTTGGATTTAGCGTGGCGGCGTCAGACTTTGACTGCAACGCGCCTGGAAGAGATTTTAGTGGGCTTGCGGCAGTTGCCAGCACAGATTGAGATGATTTTGGAGAGTCAGGAACGCTATATTGAGGAGTTGGCGCACAGCTTTGCGGAAACCCACGATTTTATTTTTTTGGGGCGGGGGATTAATTTTCCGATTGCCTTGGAGGGGGCGCTGAAATTGAAGGAAATTAGTTATATTCATGCGGAAGGATACCCCGCAGGGGAGATGAAACATGGACCGATCGCATTATTAGATGCAAAGGTGCCAGTAGTTGCGATCGCGATGCCCGGTACGGTATACGAAAAAGTCCTTTCCAATGCCCAGGAAGCGAAGGCGCGGGATGCCCGTTTGATTGGGGTGACGCCGATGAATGACCATGACGCGGCGGAGACGTTTGACGATTTGTTGCCAGTGCCAGCAGTGGAAGAGTTGCTCTCACCCATTCTTACGGTGATTCCCTTGCAGTTGTTGGCGTATCACATTGCCGCACGACGCGGTTTGGATGTGGATCAGCCTCGCAACCTCGCCAAATCGGTAACTGTTGAGTAGGAGATGCTACTTCTTGGGGCGGGTTGTAAACTAAAAAAACGGCTGAACAATTTGGAAAACGGTTAAACAATTTAAAAAACGATTGAACAATTTCTTCAGAAGAAGTACGATCTCTGGAAACGGTCATGCGTACCGATAACGCAGTGATCGCTTCCGGAGGTCTTTTTCATGGGCAGGAGTAGACGGGAATGGACACAAGCCACATTTGATCGATACCTCAAGGAGGGTCGCGGTCAGGGCAGTGCCAAAG